>CAIUHT010001107.1 GCA_903898975.1 uncultured Planctomycetaceae bacterium | reverse complement strand
GGCTGAGTGCGCTTGGGCCGGGGGTGCGACTCAACCCGCTGAGAACGCTGGGGAGTTGGGCAAGCTGGGGAATTGTCCTGCTGTTGCGAGCGGTCTTTGAGAGGAGACCGGCATCGCGCGTGACGCACCGGGACGAGAGCGCCTTGTGGCCGCGTCCGGAATCTGCCGGGGCTGTGTGCATCGGCCGGCGCGTCGTGGGAGCGCATTCCGAAGCGGGTGGATGATCGCCAAGGGGGGCGCCCGCGGATTGCGACGGGGAGCGGGGCACGGGGCTCTGCGTCAACGAAGACAGCCAGCGTCGCGTTCGCCCTGGTGGGGAGAAGCTGGCTGGCTGTGGACTGCTGGTCGCAGAAGTTTCGCCTCCACCCCGGAGGCTCGGGATCGAAATCTCGGGCGAGGCGGTTTGGGGGGGTTGGGCAAGGGCGAACCGCTTTGCGTTTCGCCTGTAGTGCCACGACCGAGCCGACGGACCGAGCTGGCCCTTCAGGACCAGCACAGCGTCAAGTGACGCGGCCGTTGACCGTGGCAGGCAGTCGAGCGGGGGCGTGGTCGCCCTGAGCGAGAACCGTCGGTGGCGGGGCCCGAAGCGGGTGCCTGGTTGCACCGGGGCCCCGTTTCCGGGCGCCCGGGATTACTGGGCGGGGAGTTCGGCGAGGCCTTGCTGGCGGAGCTTGTATTCTTCGATGGCGCGAGCCTGGTTGCTCAGCTTGAACTCGGGACCAGCCGGGAAGTACTGGAGGTCATCCCGCAGGTAGTACGCCGAGGGGAGGGTCTGTCCCCCCATGCTCACCTGGCATCCCGAGGCACAGGCCGACAGCAGGGCACCGCCCAGCAGCAGCAGGGCGGGAACGTGGAGAGGGCGAGATTGCATGGCTCGACTCTTGGGCGACGGTGGCCGGGGGAAGACAGAAAGCGACGCGAACGAGCGTGTCGCCCAGCGAGCCGAACCGGAGCCCGATCGCTGGGGAAAACTGACACGGAGAACGCCGACACACTCTCTTATCGGCCCTTGCCGCCCGAAACTTCGATCCAATCGCCAGATTCGCCAATTTCCCACCAATCGTTCCAACCGGACGGGGTCCCGGGATCAGGAGGTCCCGGGTCAGGGGGTCAGGCGGGCTTGAAGACGCGCTGGAGTTCCTCGAGGGCGGTGACACCCTCGGCGACCAGTCGCAGCCCGTCGGCCTGCAGCGTGGTGGCCTTCTCTTTCTTCATCTGGGCCCGCAGCGCGGCGGGGTCGGCCCCGGCGGCGATGATCTCTTTGATCGCGGGGGTCACTTCCAGCATCTCAAACATCGCGACCCGCCCCAGGTAGCCGACGTCCGAGCATTTCGGGCACGGCTCGTGGTCCTTGGCATCTTCGGGGATGGGGGGGACGCGGTAGAGGGTCTTGAGGGTTTCGGGCAGGCCGAGCTTCTTGAGGAAGTCGGGCTTGGGGCGGTAGGCCAGCCGGCAGGCCTGGCAGAGCCGGCGCAGCAGCTTGGGCTGCACAATGGCCCGCAGATGCTCGGCGACGAGGGCGGGGTCACCCACCTGTTGCACCAGCGCCTGGACTGCCGAGGCGGTGTCTTTCGCGGTCATCTCGGAGATGATCATCAGGCTGTCGGCCTTGGCGAAGACCGGCTTGGCGACCTCGGCGGACCGGATTGGTTCGACGAGCACGCAGTTGGCTTCGCGGCGGGCGAGCCGGGTGAGCGACCCTTCGAGGTCTTCCCCCTGCACCGGGTCATCGTAAGTCGACACATGGAACAGCGTGCGGCCGCCGCTGTCGATCATGGTGAAGACGTTGTGAATGTAGGCGTCGACGTTGCGGAGGACGCCGTACATGGTGGTGGTGACCCCCGACCCGGGGGGGCCGGTGACCAGCACGACGCCGGGGGAGTTGGTGAGCGACTTGAGCTTGAGCCGCATCTCTTCGCCCATGCCCAGTTCGGTGGCGTTCTCGAGCTTGATGGCCTGATCGTTGATGCGGATCATCAACCGCTCCCCGTCGGGAACGGGGGTGCTGCTGACCATCAGCACGTATTTCTTCGACTCGAACTCGGCCTTGATGCCGCCACTTTGCGGCGCGGTCCGCTGCTTGGGGTCGAGCCCGGCGACCAGCTTCATGACCTGGGTGACAGCGAGTCCCTCGGCCTTGGAGAGCCGGCCCCCCGACTGGGGAATCCCGTCGATGTAAATGGTGACGGTGTTGAGCTGCCCCTTGGGCTCGATCTTCAGACCATCGGCCCGCTGGGCGAGGGCATCGGTGACCAGATCTTTGGCCCGCACCAGCCCGGCTTCCACCAGCTTGGCGTGCGCCTTGAGATTGACTTCCTGTCCGTTGGTCGGGCCGAGGAACGAGACTGGCTCGATGTCGTCGTCGTCTTCGGGCTCCGCTTCCTTCTTCTTAAAGAATCCAAAGACCACGGGACTCTCTCCTAGATGCGGGGGACTTCCAGCCACCAGTGGGGACGTTTCAACCCGACGGCTCCAACCCAACCGTTCGAGGCCTGCGGGCCAGGGCCTGCAGGTGAGCCGGGGGATGGTTAAACCAGGCCGTAACGCTTGAGGGTTTCGACCAGGCGGGCCTCTTCGGTCGTCGACAGGGGGGTCATGGGCAACCGGACCTCGCCGGTGTCGCGGCCAAGCCGCTGCATGGCTGCCTTGATCGGGATGGGGTTGGTGGCCAGGCCGAGCAGGTCGCGGCAGAGGGGGAAGAGCTTGTGGTGCCAGGTCTGGGCCTCGGCGATGCGGCCTTCGCGGAACGCCTTGAGCATCGCGAGCACATCGGCCGGCACGATGTTGCCCACGACCGACACCACCCCTTCGCCCCCGAGGGCGAGCATGGGGAGGGTGAGGCTGTCATCGCCCGAGGAGGGTGAGCTGCGTCAGCGATTTGACCTGCGACGCCTGGTCCATCGACCCGGTCGATTCCTTGATGGCCACCACCGACGAAAGTTCGGCGATGCGGGCGATGGTTTCGGGCTCCATGTTCTTGGCGGTGCGGCCCGGGATGTTGTAGAGCACCACGGGGAGGCTGGAGGCCTCGGTGATCGCGCGGTAGTGCTGGAAGAAACCCTCGGCGGTCGGCTTGTTGTAATACGGGGCGACCACCAGGGCGGCATCGGCGCCGCACTTCTGGGCGTACTTCGTAAGCCGCACCGCCTCGCGGGTGCTGTTCGACCCGGTCCCGGCCATCACCTTGACGCGGCCCGCCGCCTGTTCGCAGACAATGGCGATGACCCGCTCGTGCTCGTCGTGCGAGAGCGTGGGGGACTCGCCCGTCGTCCCCACGGGGCTGACGCAGTGCGTCCCCTGGGCGACCTGCCAGTCCACCAGCCGACGGAGGGCGGCTTCATCGACCTCCCCGTTGCGAAAGGGAGTGACGAGGGCAACTGTCAGACCGGCGAACGCGTGACCTTTGGTGCTCATGGAGAGGGGCCGGCGAACCGACCATCAATGCAGGGCGGGAAACGGGAACAAGACCGACACGAACAGAACGCAGCTTCGCGAGCCAGTGCCAGCTGGACCGCAGGGGTGTGAACCGCGAGAACCACCCAGCCGCGAGTCGATTGGCAACGAGGGAGCGGGCGAGGGGGCAGTGCGGGAACGGAGTTGGCAGGCAGCGATCGAACCCGCTGGTGCGACCGGTTAAGACGCCCCCGTCGAACCCGTTTGCACTCCGACCCACCCCGGCGGGACAAGATTAGCAGAATCGCCCGGCTGGGGCAGCCTGCCGGGGGCGGCACCGCGTGCCTGGGAACCCGCTGGCTCACTGCAAGGCGGGGGCTGACCCCGAGCCGGCTGGTTCCCCGGGCCCGTGGCTGTTACTGGGCCGCCACCGGCGAGCGGTTGCGCCAGTCGATGCCAGCCAGCGAGGCGAGGGCCAGCTGCAGGGCATGGGTGCCATTGCGCCCCAGGCCCTGGGCCTGCACCGCGAGGTAGAGTTGCTGGGCGAGGGCCAGGCCGGGCAGGCAGAGCCCCATCCGTCGCGATTCGGCGAGGGCGATGCCCATGTCCTTGATGAAGTGTTCGACGAAAAAGCCGGGATCGAAGTTGTTGTTCATAATGCGGGGGCCCAGGTTCGACAGCGACCAGCTGCCTGCCGCCCCGCTGCCGACCGACTGCAGCACGGTCGGCAGATCGAGCCCCGCCTTGTAGCCGTACAACAGGGCTTCGCAGACACCGATCATCCCGCTGGCGATGAGGACCTGGTTGACCATCTTGGTGTGCTGGCCCGCGCCGGCGGCTCCCTGGTGGACGATGGTTTTGCCCATGGCGTTCCAGCAGGGCTGGAGCGCCTCGACGACCGGCTTGTCGCCGCCGATCATGATTGACAGGCGGGCTTCGCGGGCGCCGATGTCGCCCCCCGAGACCGGGGCATCGACGCTGTGCACGCCGACCGCGCGGGCGGCCCGATCGATCTCGATTGCCAGTGACGGTTCACTGGTGGTCATGTCGACGAGGACCATCCCCGGGCGGGCACCGGCGAGGGCCCCGTCGGTTCCCAGCAGCACCTGGCGGACGTCGTGCGGGAAGCCGACGATCGAAAACACCACATCGACCTGGCTGGCCAGTTCGCGGGGCGAGGCTGCCCAGCGGGCCCCCTTCGCCAGCAGGGGCTCGGCCTTCGCCTTGTTGCGGTTGAAGACTGTCGCGGGGAAGCCCGCCGCCATCAGGTGCCCGACCATGCTCGAGCCCATCACGCCGGTTCCAATCCAGCCCACGCGGGTCTGGCCCGGCACCACTTGGGGAATGCTCATATCGACTCGCCGTGTCTTTGGGAACAACCACTCCGCGGCCGGTGTGGCACGCGGGGCGAATATATCGGCGGACCGGAGCGAAGTCATCCCGCCAGACTGCTTTTCCGAACGGACCGGCCGTTAGAATCGGGCGATCCACCGGTCCCCGCCCGACCTCGGCGGGATGGGCTGGCGTCCCGCTCCTGTTCCCTCCTGGACCCCTGCAAACATGTCGGCTGATTTCGCGAATCGTGTGGCGCTGGTGACGGGGGGCTCGCGGGGGATTGGCCGGGCGATTGCCCTGCAGCTGGCGGCAGGAGGGGCGGACGTCGCCCTCAGCTACGCGACGCGGCCCGAGCCCGCCGCGGAGACGTGCCAGGCGATTGCCGCCCTGGGGCGACGGGCCATTGCCCTGCCGTGCGACGTGCGGAGCCAGGCCGACGTGGACGCACTGGTCGCCGGGGCGCGGGAGGCGCTGGGGCCGATCGACCTGCTGGCGCATTGCGGGGCGATCAGCAACACCTGCACCCATGACGAACTGACCTTTGACCGCTGGGCCGAGACGATCGATGCCAACCTGCACGGGGCCTTTCGCGCGGTGTTCGCGGTCAAGGACGAGATGATCGCGCGGGGGTTTGGCCGGATTGTGCTGCTCTCTTCGGTCGCCGCGCTGCGGCCGCGGGCCCGGCAGATTCACTACGCGACCGCCAAGGCGGGGGTCATTGCGCTGGCCCGCTGCTGTGCCGAGGCGTTTGCCCCGCACAATGTTCGCGTCAACTGCATCGCCCCGGGGCTGATCGACACGGAGATGGCCCGCGTGCTGTCGCCCACGCAGATTGACTCGGTGCTGCAGCAGACTCCGCTGGCCCGGCTGGGGACCCCGGAAGAGATTTCTGAGCTGGCGTGTTTCCTGCTGTCGGAACGGGCCAGCTTCATCGTGGGGCAGACCATCTCGGCGTGCGGTGGCCGGGTCACGCTCCCCTGACGGCGGGACGTGCTCGGGCAGTGGCGCGGCGAGCTGGTGTGACTGCCCCGACCGAATGCCGATCGCGGCTGTTGACGGTTGGCAGTGGCGCGCCCCGCTGTGGTTCGCAGGAGAAGACCACGAGGCCGCGCGCAGGGACGGTCGTTTCGTGGCGCGAGTCGCGCAGGCATGCGCGTTGCCGGCGGAGAGCGAAGGCAGCGCGCACCTGGACGGGTCCATTCCGCGCGACGCGAGTGCCGGCCCGCCCCCAGTGGTGTGATGAGCGTGGTTCCCCGGGGGTGCGAGTCTCTTGGTGCGCGCTCGCGCTGGTCAAGGTTGTGCTGGCGGCGGCAGCGTTCAGCCTGCTGACTGATCGCTTTCGGTCTCTGTGCTGGCGGGACTGAGTTCCGGGTGGCGGTCTGTGGCGGGAGTGGGGGATGGCGCGGGGCGAGGTGTGGCCCCCCGGCTGACCATCAGGATTCCCACGGCGACTCCGAGCCCGGCGACGGGCAACGACCAGCCCAGGCGATCGCCTCGAAACCAGGCGCCGAAGAGGATGCCAAACAGGGGAGTGCTGGCACTGAAGACGGCGATCTGCGAGGCGGTGTGCTTTCGCAGCTGTACCGCCTGGATGGCGAAGCAGAGCCCGCCCACGAGCAAGCCCTGG
>CAIUHT010001106.1 GCA_903898975.1 uncultured Planctomycetaceae bacterium | reverse complement strand
TTGGTCACCGTGAAGACGCCGCCGGTCAACTCCGCCGAACCCAACTCGCCCGCTCGAGCCCGCGCGGCCAACGCCCGGACCTCGGTGACGACCTCGGCGAGGGGGCGTTCTGCGACTCGCTGCACGACGGGAGCGAGCAGCCCCTGGGGGGTATCGACGGCGACCGCGATGGAGGTTTCCGCGACGGTTTCGAGCGTGGTGGCATCGACAAATCGCGTGCGCACTTCGGGGAATTCGGCCAGCACACACCCGATCAGCTTGACCAGCAGTTCGGTGTACGAGGGGACGACCACTCCGGCCCGGCCCGAGGCGAACTGCTCCCGCAGATTCACCAGGTTGCCGGCGTCACAACGGCGGTGCAGCGTGACAGGGGCGGTGGTCTGGCTGGCCGCCAGCATGCGCGCGGCGATGGTCTTGCGGATTGTTGAGACGGGGTGCACCCCCATGGGGTGCTGGGCGGGGCTGGGAGTGGCGAGCACGTCCCGCTCGCGGATGCGTCCGGCGCGGCCTGTTCCCTGGATGCCGGCGAGATCGACCGCCAGCCGGCGCGCGGCGCGCCGGGCGCGGGGAGTGACGCGCAGGCTCGAGGCTGCCCGCGAGGGGGCAGCTGCGGGAGCCAGTGCGGGAGACTGTGTGGGCACGGGGGCTGACCGAACCGCGACGGCGGTGGGCACTGGGGCCTTGGGCGGGGGAGCCGCTGGTTTGGCGACGGGTGGCGGGGCGGCCACCGTTGCCACGACGGGGGGTGCCACGACGGGGGGTGCCACGACGGGTGGTGACTGTGCGGCCGTTGGCGCGGGGGCAGCGGCTGAAGTGGCAGCGCCGGGTTTGGGAAGGGGTGGGCAGGTCTCATTCGCGGCACACAAGAAAGCGACCACCTGGCCGACAAGCACTGTGTCGCCAGCGCGGGGTGCGCCGGCGGGAATCCGCAGGACCCCGGCATCGACCGCTTCGATATCCTGGGCCGACTTTTCCCCTTCGAGGACAAAGATGGGGTCGCCCAGCTTGATGACCGCCCCGTCGGGCTTCAGCCATTCCCCGAACGTTCCCTCCTCCATCGACCAGCCCAATCGGGGGATCACAACTTCAGCAGCCATGGTGTCGTTCGAAATCGCGAGGGTGGGGGAACAGCAGACGTCCGCGAAGACAGCTTAACTGAGTGGGGACCTCGGGGCACGCTCCCCGGGGGCCCTGCATGAGAACAGCGGGACTGGGCGCGGGAGTGGGTCATTTGAGGTCATCCAGCCATCACGACGGCCTGGGTGTGCCCGGGCTCTTCCCAGCGGCAGGCGGTCGCGGTCGATTGCCGGGGCCGCACCTTTCCAGAGCGGACCGATGCCGATGAGACCAGCCCGGGCGCGACCGAGCCCATGATTGACGGAGTCGGTCGCGACTGAGTCGGGCGTGACTGAGCCGGTCGTGACTCAGCCGGTCGGGGCGAACCAGGAGCGAGGTCCGGGCCGAAAGGGCTGGCGGTGGTGTGTGAGCCGACGACCCGTCGCTGGTTGGTGGCCAGGCAGTCGGGAGGGG
>CAIUHT010001105.1 GCA_903898975.1 uncultured Planctomycetaceae bacterium | reverse complement strand
GAGCATTGGCCGCAGTCGCTTGCCGCGGTAGCGACTGAGGTGGGCCAGGAGCTCGTCGACATGCGAAGAAGCATGGGCCAGTTCGGCCTGGAAGATTCGCTCGCACTGGGCTAGTTCCCCGGCCACCAGGGACTGTGCCAGTGAGAGCGGCGAAACCAGTGGTTGGGCTGCGAGCTGTGGATTCATGACGGACGCTCCTTTCCTGCCTCGGCCTCACCCACAGCTGAACACGCGGGGTGTTGAGGAACCACATAATGACCACTCCTGCCACCCGATTTTTCGAGGAGCCGAATGGGCCCAAGCACAATGCCGCGATCGATGGCCTTGCACATGTCGTAAACCGTGAGGGCTGCTACCGACACTGCCGTGAGCGCCTCCATTTCGACGCCCGTCTTTCCCGAAACCCGGACCTCAGCCTCAATCCTCATGATCTCGTGGTCGGGAAACTCGAAATGGACTTCGATCGACTCGAGAGGGAGAGGGTGGCAGAGCGGAATCAGCAGATGAGTTTGCTTGGCTGCCATGATGCCCGCCAGCCGGGCGACTTCACAGACGTTCCCCTTGGAGATCCTCAGGTCGCGGATGGTCTGCAGTGTCGCAGGCAGCATTCGAACCACTCCCTCGGCGACAGCCCTTCGAGCAGTGGAATCCTTCAGCCCGACATCCACCATGCGGCTGGCTCCGGAGGAATCAAAGTGGCTGAGTTCGGACATGGGGTTTGGGCGGCAGCGCCGGAGGAAGACTGGTTCTCTTACTACCGAGAGAACCGAAAGGCTGTCTAACTCTTAACTTGGACCGATCCAGTCAGCGGTAGGATGGGGGTCGAGTTGAACTGGGAAAGCCCGTTGGGACAGGCCAATCGAGTTCAATGTTCCCGAAGCAGGCCAGCCTGCCAAACTCCCTCGCAGGATCTAATCGAGACCCAGTCTGGGGAAGCCGTTTGGAGTTCCACGGGCAGATACTCGGGACGGTTGTACAGAAGCGTGAAGACAGACTCACCGGGAGCGGCTGTACCACGGGGGATGAGGCGGATCCTTCGTTCTTTCAGCGGATAGGCCTGTCTCAGCAGTTCGTCGCACTGAGCGGGGTAAAGAACCGGGGCCAATTGGAGAGTAGAGCCGGGAGGCACCTGACGGGCGACATCGCTGAGCAGTTGACTGGTCAAGCCATCCCCCCAATACCCGGGGGAGAGGCCGAGGCGGACGGCCCCCGGAAGACCTCCGCAGGCCAGATTGTAGTATTGGAGCCAACAAGGGGCTGTGCGCAACAAGCCCACCCCCTGGGTGCAGCCGAGGAGCAGCAAACAGGCGATTTGCCAGCGCGGGCGACCGAGTTCTGAACAGCGGTTCTGACACCAGCCGTAAACGACCTGAGCCCCCTTGCCGATTAAGGCAGCCCAGGGGGGATAAACCACCGAAAACAGTCGTTCACCATCGTAAACAGGTACACCCGGAAGACTAAAGATCAACAGGGGCACGCAGACCCCCAACAGCAGCAGTGTTTCGGCGGGGAATTTCCGAGGCGAACGGAGTGCCTGCAGTCCTCCGATGAAGCCCAGCAACTGGAGCCCCAGAGGGACCGACAGTGAGAAGACGACCCATGGATAATGCCAGGGGACTTCGCGATCGGGAACAGGACGGCCCTGATACCAGACCAACAGGCTGATCCGTTCGGTGGAGCGGGTGAAATAACGCCAGGCGAGCTGGAATGGATCGGACCAGAGGTGGGGCCAACCAAGCAAAAACACTGCAGCAGCGACTCCTCCGAGCACCAGCAGCCAAGGGACCGAGCGAGCTCGCAACCAGCCAAGGGCCCAGATCGCAAGAATGACGGGGAGAAAGACCGCCTGCATTTTGGTCAGCAGGGCCAGTCCGAGCCAGAAGCCGGCATGACAGGCGACGCGGATGAGAATCGGCCACGACGCAGACGGGTCTATGAAGCGAAGTGGTGCTGTGGCCCGTCCGCCAGAGGGGGTGGATCTCAGGGCAGGTTCGGCGACCGCGAGGAGGCACTGGAGGTAGCAGAGATTGACGGGCGTCTCGAGGGATGCGAGGTGACCATGCCCGAAAGATCGCGGCATCAAGGTGAGTGCCAGCGCTGCCCCGCCGCCCGCGACGAATCCCCAGGACTGCTGGGCGAAGCAGCCGAGTCTCCAGACGGTCAGGGCGAAGAGGAGGGCCGAACCGATTCGCGCACAGCGGATGGAGTAGGGAACGGCCGGGTCGACGGGTGGGGCGGCCAGGAAGGCGAACTCGTGGACAACCCCCAGCCAGAGCCTGCCAAGCGGGGGATGATCAATGAGCTGAGAATCGACCCGGCGGAAGCCAGCCAGATCGCCAGCAAACACGCGACCCGCCAGCTGGATCCCTTGGGCGACGTGAAAAGGCTCATCCAGCGTCAGGCCGGGCCCCTCCCAGCCACCTGGTCGATCGCCTGCGGGGTCGAGAGCGAAGCAGGTCAGCAGGAGCACCGCCAGCGACAGCAGGGGAACAAAACCTCGGGAGTAGTGGATCGGGGAGGGCTCGGAGGAATTCATGGAGCGGCCGAATAGACGGGCGGCCGCGCCTTGAAGAGGGGTGACGCGACCCGATGAAAGGATATGAAACCGGCCCGGGGAGCGGCCAGATAGCATCATTGGGGGTGGCCAACTCCGAACCGGAGGCCCGCCCCATGGGGGCGCGCAGAAAAACCGACCTGGACGGTGATCCAGGTCGGTTCTTGTTGCGTCTGGTAAGGAGACACGAGCGACAGTCGGTGCCAGGGGCTGAGACCTTCCCAGTCGGACTAAGGCACTGGCGACCGGCGGCAGCCCCGCGTCGGGCTACTTACGCGAGTTGCTTGCGACGGCTGACGAGGGTGCGAATCCGCTCGGCAAGCAGGGCGACGTCGAACGGCTTGCGGAAGGTTTCGCTGAAGACCGAGCGATCGAACCCGCTGGCGTTGTCGTCGTCACTGAGCAGGCCGACGAGAACAACGTCGGCATACTCGGCGTTCTTGCGGAGGTTCTGGGCGATCATGAGCGCTTCGCTCCGCCCCATCACGAAGTCGATCACCACGCAGTCGGGGTGCAGCGACTCGGCCTGGATGCCGGCCTCGAATCCACTGTTCGCGAAGTCGAGCTTGAATGTGTCGGGGTTCATCTGTTCCTTCAAGCCGCCCCGGATCACCGCTTCAGCGCCGACAATCAAAATCTTGCCGACAGCTTCATCTTCCAGCTCTCCCAAGGGCATTCCGTGCTCCTTGAGGAAGCGAATCAGATGTTCGCGGGGAATGCGCCGGTCTTGTGATCCGGGGATCCGGTAGCCGCGAAGGCGACCGGAATCGAACCACTTGCTCACGGTGCGGGGTGCGACTTTACAGATCTTAGCTACTTGTCCAGTAGTAAAGATCGTCTTCATGGCGGGTTCTCCAATGACTTGTCAGTCGGAACGGCAGAGGAGTGCGGGTCCTCTGGAGAAACGCTTCTGCCGGGTTGGTCGGCGGTCCTTGCCATGAGGTTATCCTGGCGAACCAACTCGGCTCTGGGTCGAATCGTTTCTCGGGGTTGTGAAAGACGGCTGATGGTGTCTCGGATCAAGTTTCCGCCACTAGCCTGTATGGCAGCGACTCTCACGAGCACCAGACGCAACACGCAGCTCTTTGTCAGACCTGACCCAGGGGTCGCAGTTGGCGATTGCGGAGTCGCCAGACTGTCGAACCTGAGTTGAGTCGACGGATGAACCATCCGAGGTGGCTGAGTCTTCGGGCCAACGAACGCTGGCATTGGACAATCGAACCAAGGATGGCTGTCACCCAGCCGTCTGAACTCCGATTGGACGAACCTCTCAGCGGTGGGAGAGGTCCTGATGTCTGTTCGGTGAAAAACGGCTACCCCAGTTTTTCGTACCAAGACTGCTATTGACTTTAGACCGTTTGGCGCCATTGGCCCGGGTGCTAAGGGAGTTTCGGTCCGCAGCGAAGTTGCAGGTTGGCTTGTTGGATCGACAGTTCCGCCATAAACGAGGCGATTTCCGGGGGATTCTGCGTGATTTGACTCCAACAGGGCTCTGTAAACGCTCCCAGATCGATTCCAGAATCGACCTGGAAGCGTTTGCAGAGCCTGAGCGGGGTCCCGTACATTGAACAACCGGACGAGCTAACCTCCCTTCCCTAAACCCCCCGCCATGCATATCCCCGACGGGTACCTGTCCCCCACTGTCTGCGCCGTCACCGGTCTGGTGGCGGTCGGCGGCTTGGCTCGGGCGATTCGCCAACTGGATCACCAGGTCCACTCCAGATCACTTCCCCTGACGGGCATGGTGGCCGCCCTGGTCTTTGCGGGGCAGATGGTGAACTTTCCCCTGGGGCTGTTCCCGGTTTCCGGCCACTTGATTGGGGCAACT
>CAIUHT010001104.1 GCA_903898975.1 uncultured Planctomycetaceae bacterium | reverse complement strand
TCCGCCGAGCCCTGGCTGGGTCAATCTCGGCATACAAGACCTCCTCGTCGGTCGTCAGCGACTCGACCAGCGTGTTGCCGTTGGTGTCGCAGATCTTGCTCCGCCCAATAAACGGGAAGCCTCGTTCCGTCCCCACGCGGTTGACGGCGATGAAGTAGACCGCGTTCTCGAGGGCCCGGGCGTTGATCACGCTGCAGGCGGTGCACTCGGCGCCCGGGGGCCAGTTCGTCGGCAACGCAATCAGGTCGGCCCCCGCCAGGGCCAGGGCTCGCGACGCCTCGGGAAAGGCGGCGTCGTAACAGATATTCATCCCCACGCGCAACCCCCCCGCGTCGTGCACGGCGAACGGGCGATTCCCCGGTGTGGTGAACATGTCGATTCCCAGCCAGGGCAAGTGGACCTTGCGGTAGCTGCCCACCACCCCCTCGGGCCCCACCAGCACCGCCGCATTGTAAATCTCGGCCCCCTCCTGCTCGAGCAGTCCCACGATGGCAAAGGTCCCCAGCTCGCGGCAAATGGCGGTCAGGCGGGTGGTGGCGGGGCCGGGAATGGCCTGGGCAAAGGGGGCCGCCTCGGCCAGGCTGCTGAAGCAGTACCCGGGAATGGCACACTCGGGGAAGACCGTCAGTTGCGCCCCATGGCGACTCGTTTCCCGCAGGCCACTTTCAATGCGGGCGAGGTTGCGGTCGGGATCCTGCAACACCACATCCATCTGCACGCCGGCGATTTTCATGAGGTTCAGTTTCTGCGGTGAGACGCGATGGGTACTGGAAGCGGAAGGTGGGTGGCGAGTGAAGCGAACACGACGGGAGTGGCGCTGGAGGGGGGCGCACCGCTTGCCGAGGTGGAACCGCCGGGATGAATGATGTCACCCGAGCTCGCCAATCGGGAGCCAGCGCGGGCGTCTGGACGATTGGGCAGGCCTGTTCCAGACCACCGGGCCTCGCACCCGCGTCCCCAGCATAAGCGGACCGACCGCGGGTTCAAACCGCTCACCCCACCCCGGCGACGGTTTTCCGCAGTGGCCCGGGAAGGGTAAGATTCTGTATCGCTGCCAGCCTTCAGAGGCAGTGGAGGCGTGGCACAATCCCGGTGAGGCCCGGATGGTCGTGAGTTGGGGGGCCAGGCCACCCGATCGCGAATCATTCATGGCGTAAGTCAGCCAGTGACTGGGCTGGTCGGTTACCGGGCTGGTAGCGCACTTGGCCGGTTGGTGACTGGCTTGAGAGAAACCTGCGGTGGGGCACTCCCTGGAAGGGGACAGTCCCCGGAGGACAAGACGGAATGCGAATGGCGACTGCAGTGTGGATGCGGCACATGGGCTGGAGTGTTGTGGGTGTGCTGCTGGGCACCCTCGGGGCGCTGCCCGCCTTTGCGGAGCCTGACCGCGAACCGACCTTCACCCCTGAGCAGGTCGAGTTCTTCCAAAAACAGGTCGAGCCAATTCTCAAGGCGCGATGCTTCAAGTGCCATGGGGGGGAAGACCGCCTGCGGGGCAACCTGCGGCTCACCACGCGCGCCGGCGTGCTGAAGGGGGGCGACCTCGGCCCAGTCGTATCGCTCGACAAGCCCGCCGAGAGCGTGCTGCTCAAGGCCATTCGCTACGACGAACTGAAAATGCCCCCCTCGGGCCAACTGCCTGCCGGGGAAATCGAGATTCTGACCCAGTGGGTCAAAGAAGGGCTGCCCGTCAGCCCCGAGCGAATGGGCGTGGCCGAGGCGCAGCCCCAGGAGGGGGAGTCGCGGCCCAACCCGCGCGATTACTGGGCGTATCGTCCGGTCGCCCCGCCACCGGTCCCCGAGGTGCGTCGCACCGACTGGGTGAAGAACCCGATCGACGCCTACCTGCTGGCGAAGCTGGAGGCGGCGGGGCTCGAGCCCAACCCTCCCGCCAGCCCCGTCGAGCTGGTCCGTCGGCTGGCCTACGACCTGACGGGTCTCCCCCCGAACCCGGCCGACGTGGATCGGTACCTGGCCGCCGCCAACGGTCCCCAGGCGGAAGACGCGTGGCGGGCCCTGGTCGATCAGTTGCTCGACTCGCCCCAATACGGCGAGAAGTGGGGCCGGCACTGGCTGGACCTGGTGCGGTTCGCCGAGACGCACGGATACGAGCGGGACTCGGCCAAGCCGTTCGCCTGGCGCTACCGCGACTATGTGATCAACGCCCTCAACGCCGACAAACCGTACCAGCAGTTCCTGGTCGAGCAGCTGGCGGGAGATGAACTCGAAAACCCCTCGACCGAGGCGTTGATTGCCACGGGGTACTACCGGCTGGGCATCTGGGACGATGAACCGGCCGACCGGCTGCTGGCCAAGTACGACGTGCTGGACGGCATTGTCTCGACCACTGGCCAGGTGATGCTGGGGCTGAGCATTGGCTGTGCCCGCTGCCACGACCACAAGAAAGACCCGCTCCCGCAGTCCGACTACTACCGCCTGCTGGCGTACTTCCGCGATGTGTC
>CAIUHT010001103.1 GCA_903898975.1 uncultured Planctomycetaceae bacterium | reverse complement strand
TTTCGGTGGGGAAACCACGGGGGCGTTCGGAGATTAGCCGACCCACCAGAGTGAAACAAGCATGTCTCACCCCTTTCCCGCACCACCGCTTGCTGTTCGCAGGAACGTGTGTTTATGTTAGTCACAGGCAGTGTATTTTCCTCCCGCGACTCAAACGGACTTTCGGCCTGATGCTGTCCCAACTCCCCCCGTCGCGAAGTTTGCTTTTTTCCTGCCGATTTGCGCGGCAGGCCGTCCTGACCACCCTGTGGGTTGCTCTCGCCGGGTTCAGTGTTTCCCGCGATCTCCAGGCAGCCCCGCCCGAGACCGAGCCGGACCGCGAGGGGCTGGCACTGTTTCAGAACGAGATTCGTCCACTGCTGGCCCATCGCTGCCTCAAATGCCACGGCGGCGAAACTTCGGAATCGGAATTCAGCCTGATCTCCCGCCAGGAACTCATCAAGGGGGGGACTTCCGGGACTGCGATTGTCCCGGGCAAATCACGCGAAAGCCGCCTCTTCAAGAGGATCACTCACGCGACACAACCGGGAATGCCGTTTCAATCGGCAAAACTCTCCGAAACGGAAATCAACCAGATCGCCCGCTGGATCGACCTGGGGGCTCCCTACGATGCTCCGCTGGCAGACAAGTCGGCTCCCGTGGATGACCCGACCCGGAAGCAGATTGCCGCCGAGGCACGAGAGTTCTGGTCGTTTCGCCCACTCTCCCGACCAGCCCCCCCCGAGGTTCGTCATGCCGACTGGTGCCGAAATCCGATTGACCGGTTCATCGTGCACCGGCTTGAGTCGGAGGGACTGACTCCCAATCCCCGGGCGGCGGGCCATCACCTGCTGCGGCGGGCCCACCTGGCGTTGACCGGACTCCCCCCGACTCCCGGCGCGGTGGCCGACTCGGAAGCCGGCTTCTCTTCCGCCCAGTTGACCTCGACTGTCGACGCATTGCTGAACAGCCCGCATTACGGCGAACGCTGGGCACGGCACTGGCTGGATATTGCCCGATTTGGAGAGAGCCACGGTTTCGAACACGACTACGATCGCCCCACCGCCTACACCTATCGCGACTTCGTGATTGAAGCGTTCAACCGCGACCTCCCCTTCAACCAGTTCGTGCAGTGGCAATTGGCCGGCGATGAACTCGCCCCCCAGGACAATCTCGCCATGATGGCGACGGGTTACCTGGCGGCGGGGGTGCACAGCACGCAGATCACAAAGAATGAAGTCGAAAAACATCGTTATGACGAACTGGACGACATCGTCAACACGGTGGGGCTCTCGATGCTGGGATTGTCGGTCGGGTGCGCCCGATGCCACGACCACAAGTACGATGCCATCCCGCAGCGTGACTATTACCGCATGGTCGCGGCCTTCACCACGACGGTTCGGTCAGAGATGGACCTCGAGATCGATCGTGCCGGAACAGAGGTCGCCCGCGCCGAACACGCCCGGGCCCAGCAGCCACTCGTCGCCGCTCTCCGGCAGTACGAAGCCGACCAGCTTCCCA
Source organism: uncultured Planctomycetaceae bacterium (assembly GCA_903898975.1). Taxonomy (GTDB): domain Bacteria; phylum Planctomycetota; class Planctomycetia; order Planctomycetales; family Planctomycetaceae; genus UBA10511. The sequence goes on along the minus strand of CAIUHT010001103.1, from coordinate 3,303 downwards.
CACGGTTCGCCGCGTGGGAGGAACAGAACCCCCTGCGGACCGAGGAGTTTCCATGGCTGGTGATGGAGCCGAACGAATCGAAGTCGGAAGGTGGGGCGACACTCGTTCCGCAACCGGACGGGGCCATCCTCGCCACAGGAGCCAATCCGCAGTTTGACGGATACACCTTTGTCATCAAGACGTCGCTGGTCAACCTCAGGCACCTGCGGATTGAAGCGCTGTCTCACCCCTCACTTGTGCGGGGTGGTCCAGGCCGTGCCGACAATGGCAATTTCGACCTCACCGATCTGAAAGTCACAATCGCCCCGGCCGACGATCCGACCAGGACACAACCGGTCAACCTGGTCGACCCACGTGCCACGTTTGAACAGTCGGGCCTGCCGATTGCCGCGGCCATCGACGGCGACGAGCGTTCGGGCTGGGCCGTCGATCCCCAGTTTGGCAAGGATCACGCGGCCGGCTTCCGTTTTGCCGAGCCCGTCGGATTTCCCCAGGGGAGCGTGCTGACCCTGCGGCTCAAGTTTCGGGGGAACGACCGTCACAACTTCGGGCGCACCCGGCTCGCACTGTCAACCGCGGGAGATCCTCCCGAGCTGACCGCGGCGGGCCTGTCGGCGAACATTCTCACGGCTCGCACCCTGCCCGCCAACAAGCGCACCCCGGAACAGCAACAGCAACTGCTGGCCTGGTTCGGCAGTCGGCATGATGCGGAGTGGCAGAAACGCAATCAGGCCGTGCTCGAGCACGCCGCCCGGGAGCCAAAGCCCCGGATGCAGAAGGCGTTGATTTCCTCGGAGGGGGTGCCTGCGCTTCGGCTGCACACCCAGGGAGGGGACTTCCTCGAGCAGACCCACTTCCTGAGACGGGGCGATCCCAACCAGAAAGTGGCGGTGGTCAAAACGGGCTTCCTGCAGGTTCTCACCCCGGCGGATGAGAACCTAGAGCGATGGTTGAAACCGGCTCCCGAGGGTGCGAAGACGAGCCACCAGCGCGCCGCCCTGGCCGCCTGGATCACCGATACCGAGCAGGGAGCGGGCCCCCTGCTGGCCCGGGTGATTGTAAATCGTCTCTGGCAGCACCACTTCGGTCGAGGACTGGTCGCGACCCCCAACGATTTCGGGGTGCGTGGAACGGCCCCTTCGCATCCCGAGCTGCTCGACTGGCTGGCAGGACAACTGATCGAGCACAACTGGCACCTGAAGCCGATTCACAAGCTCATCCTCGACAGTGCCACCTGGCAACAGTCTTCGCAGTCCGATCCGCAAAAGCTCGCGGTGGATCGCGACAACCGCCTCCTGTGGCGTCACTCGCCCCAACGACTGGAGGCCGAGGTGATTCGCGACAGCCTGCTCTCGGTCTCGGGGCTGCTCGATCCGACCCCCTTTGGTCCCGGGACCCTAGATGAAGCGAGTCGCCGCCGCAGCATTTACTTCACGGTGAAACGCAGCCGGTTGATTCCCTCCCTGCAGGCGTTCGACGCCCCCGATGCCCTGACCAGCGTGGGAGAGCGGCCGGCGACCACGGTGGCCCCGCAGGCGCTGCTGCTGATGAACAATCCACAGTCGCGCGGTGCCGCGATGGCGATGGCCGAGCGTCTGCTCGCCGCCCATCCCGATCAACTCCAGGCCGTTCTCACAGAAGCGTGGCGCAGCACCGTGTCCCGTTCTCCAACGGCCGCCGAGCTCGGGGAAGGCACCGCGTTTTTCCAGAGCCAGGCCGAGACCTACGCAACCCCAGCGACTCCCGAGGCGCGGCGACAGGCACTGGCCGACTACTGCCAGGTGCTGTTCTGCCTCAACGAATTCGTCTACCTCGAATGAGTGCCGACCGGCGGCTTTCCGTCTCCCACGGCCCCTTCCGCGGACAATCGATCATGCTCCCGACTTCTGCGTTCCTCACCCCGCCGCCACACCTCGGCTCTCGTCGCAACTTCCTGGCCCAGACAGGCCAGGGGGCCGGCCTGTTGGCCCTCTCCAGCCTGCTGGCGGGCGAAGGGGGGCTGTCCAGCGCACAGGGGGATGAGTCGGTCAGTCCGCTGGCGTGCCGTGAACCGCATTTCCCGGTCAAGGCCAAGGCGGTGATCTGGCTGTTCATGAATGGCGGCCCCAGCCAGGTCGATACGTGGGACTACAAGCCCGAGCTTGCGCAGCGCGACGGGAAGGAACTCGAGGGGTTTGACAGGAACACCGGGTTCTTCACCGACAACGTCGGCCCCGTCATGAAGTCACCGTTCCAATTCCGGCAGCATGGCGAATGCGGGGCCTGGGTCTCGGACATCTTTCCGCAGATGGCCCGCCATGTCGACAAGATGGCCTTCCTGTATTCCTGCCACACCGATTCAAACAACCACTCCCCTGCCCTGTTCAAGATCAACACCGGATTCGCCCGCATGGGCTTTCCGTGCGTGGGGAGCTGGGTCACCTACGGCCTTGGAACCGAGACCCAGAACCTACCCGCGTTCGTGGTGATGTACGACACCCTGGGCCGTGGCATTCCCAAGGGGCACGCCCAGAACTGGGGGGCCGGCTTTCTGCCGAGTGTCTTCCAGGGGACGGCACTCAAGGCGCAGGGGGCCCCCCTCGACGACCTGCTGCGTCCCGCCGGGCAATCGGACCGACAGCAGCGGGCCCAACTCGACCTGCTGAGCGCCATCAACCGCCGGCAACTGGCCGAACGGCCTGGCGACACCGAGCTCGCCGCCCGGATTGAATCGTTCGAACTCGCATACCGCATGCAGATGGCGGCTCCCGAGGCGATCAACCTGGAAGCCGAGTCGCAGGCGACCCAGGCGCTCTACGGTCTCGACAACCCGAAATGCACCCACTTTGCCCGCCAGTGCCTGATTGCCCGGCGGATGGTCGAACGGGGGGTCCGCTTCGTCCAGATTTACAGTGGGGGCATGGAGAATGAACTGAGCTGGGATGGCCATACCGACATCCAGAAGAACCATGCGGGATTCGCCGCTGAAACCGACCAGCCGATCGCCGGCCTGCTCGCCGACCTCGAAGCCCGTGGTCTGCTGGAATCAACCCTCGTAATCTGGGGAGGCGAGTTCGGACGGTTGCCCATCGTCCAGAAGGGGGGAACCGGACGCGACCACAATCCGCACGCCTTCACCTACTGGTTGGCGGGGGGTGGGGCGAAGGGGGGAACACTCTACGGCAAGACCGATGAGATCGGGCACAAGGCGGTCGAAAACCGGGTCAGCGTCCACGACCTCCATGCCACCATCCTGCAACTGATGGGACTGGAACACACCCGGCTGACGTTCCGCTTCAGTGGCCGTGACTTCCGCCTCACCGA
>CAIUHT010001102.1 GCA_903898975.1 uncultured Planctomycetaceae bacterium | reverse complement strand
GGCGGTCAGGCAGGCATTCGCGAATTCCCCTTCACCGTACAGGGCCCGCGTCTCCTTGCTCACCCGGCTGATGTCAAACGCCTCCTGCGCCTCGCTCTGCATGCGAAACGCCATCTCGAGCGCCTGGATCCGCGCCTCCAGTTGCGGGTCCGACGCCCGCTGGTCGCGGTGCAGCGTGTTCAGCCGCCGCATCAACGCCAGCTGCCGCCGCTGATCTCCCGCCGAGATCTCGTTGTTGTCGATGTTGCCAATGACCTTCTTCGGGTCCAGGTTCGAGTTGTTGATGTGCACCCCCTGGAAAATCCCCGGGAGGAACGAGTTGCTCCACAACTGCGGCCCCACCACCGGACTCCCCGGGCACAGCACCACGAACCCCGGCAGGTTCTGGTTCTCGGTCCCCAGCCCGTACGTCAGCCACGAACCCATCGACGGACGCGTCGGCTGCGTCTCGCCCGAGTTCATCATCAGCAGCGACGGCTCGTGGTTCGGCAGGTTGGTGTGCATCGACCGCAGCACGCACAGCTTGTCGGCCTGCTTCGAAAGGTGCGGGTACAACTCGCTGATGTCCATCCCCGCTTCGCCATACTTCGCGAACTTGAAAGGGCTGGGCATCAGCTTCCCCTTCGTCCGCCGCATCGTGTTCACCAACTCCTTGGGCGGGTCCTGGCCCGCATACTTTTCCAACGCCGGCTTCGGGTCGAACGTGTCAACCTGCGAAGGCCCGCCATTCATGAACAGGTGAATCACCCGTCGGGCCCGCGCCGGAAAATGCGTCATCTTCGGCGTCAGGGGCGAGCCTGTGCTCCCCCCCGTCGTCGCCACCTCCGCCGCGACCGCTCCCGGCTCGTGCAGCATCGCCGCCAGGCCCACCATCCCCAGCCCGCCCCCCAGCCGGGCAATCGCCTCGCGACGGGTCACCCCCGCGCCACGAATCACGGCAGTCTGGTTCGGCAGCATTCCAGAGAATTCGCGCATCGATCTCCCCTTCCACTCCTCAGGGTCGGCCCAGGTCCAAAGTCTCGGCCCGCCGCTCAGGCTCGGCCGACGGGATCGCTCCCGCCGGCCGAAACCCCGGGCGAGTCCGCCTCAATCCACAAACGTGAACTCGTTCGAGCCCAGCAACGCCTGGGCGTACTGCTCCCATCGCGACAGCTTGCTCGCCGCGCCGTCGGTCGCCCCCTCGGCCGGTGGCGCCAGGTACTCCAGCCCCACCGCCACTTCGGCGTCCGTCACCCCCCGCCCAAACAGCAGCCAGTAGGCCGCGGCAATTCGCTCGTTGTCGGTCCCCCCCAGCCCCTGCAGCCGCTGCGCCAATTCCTTCGCCCGGCGAATCAGGAACTCGCCATTCAGCACGTACAGCTGCTGCAGTGGCACCGTCGTCACCGTCCGCTTCTCGCTGGTGATGTTCGGGTCAGGAAAGTCGAACAGCCGCAACAGCCGGTCCAGGTTGTGCCGGCTGACCGACCCGTACAGCGTCCGCCGCCGGAAGTTCGCATCGCCCAGGTTCCCGCCCGGGCCCCCCAGTGTCGTATCGAGCTGACCCGACGCCCACAGCAGCGAATCCCGCCAAGCCTCGACGTCCAGTCGCCGGCGGTTGGCCCGCCACAGCCAGGTGTTGTCCGGATCAATCGCCTCATTCGCCGCCACCGGCTGGCTCGACTGCTGATACACCGCCGACAGCATGATCTCGCGGTGCAGTCCCTTCAGCGACCAGTTCAGCTCGATCAGCCGCCGGGCCAGGTAGTCGAGCAAAGCCGGATGCGTCGGGCGCTCGCCCAACTGCCCGAAGTTGCTCGGCGTCGCCACAATCCCACGCCCAAAGTGATGCTGCCACACCCGGTTCACAATCACCCGCGCGGTCAACGGGTTCGCCGGGCTCGCCACCGCTTCGGCCAGTTGCCGACGTCCACTCCCCGCATCGAACGGCTGCTCCCGCACCGTCCCCAGGATTTCCAGGAACCGCCGCGGCACCT
>CAIUHT010001101.1 GCA_903898975.1 uncultured Planctomycetaceae bacterium | reverse complement strand
TGGTGCCGCGGCTCGGGACCCGGGGGAAACTCCCCGTCGAGATCGTCCCCTTCGCACTCACGCTCTGCCAGCGGCGCTTGCGGGAGCTGGGGTGTGAGCCCGTGCTCTACGAGCGGGACGGCCAGCCCCTTCCGACCGACAACGGCAATTACCTCCTCGACTGCCGGATTGGCCCGCTGGAGAATCCGGAGGAATGGCAGACGCAGGCCCGGCGGATTCCCGGGGTCGTCGACACGGGGCTGTTCCTGGGAATGGCCGACCTCGTGCTGGTTGGAGATTCCCAGACCCTGCAATGGCAACAAGACCTGCGCCCCTCGCGAGCTGCCTCTGCGTGAGCATTGCCCGGCAGGCCCTGTCAGCCTGTCTCCGCATGAACAGCCGTTTTTCGCTCCCCCCTGATCACTGGTGAACTGCGATGACCAACCCGGCCTCCGAATCCTGGCAACGCTTCACCACGCTGCGGGCCGAGATTCCCACCTTGGGGATGAGTCTCGACTTCAGCCGCATGCCCCTGTCGACGGCGGTGATCGACCAGTGGCGGCCCCGGCTGCAGCAGGCGCTCGACGACATGCGGGCCCTCGAGCAGGGGGCGATTGCGAATCCCGACGAGCAGCGGATGGTGGGGCATTACTGGTTGCGGAATCCGGCGCTCGCACCGACCCCGGAGATCGCCCGTGAGATCACCGAGGTGGTCCATGACATCGAGGTGTTCGCTGGCAAGATTCACGCGGGGGAGATTCGCCCGGGGACGGGCGGGGCGTTCACGGGAGTGCTGTCGATTGGCATCGGGGGCTCGGCCCTGGGCCCCATGTTTGTGGCCGACGCGCTGGCCGACCCCCGCCACGACCGCCTGCGGGTCGACTTCATCGACAACACCGACCCCGAGGGAATTGAGCGGATCTTGGCGGGGCTGTCGTCCCGCCTGGGGCAGACCCTGGTGCTCGTCACCTCGAAGAGTGGGGGGACACCCGAAACCCGCAACGGGATGCTGCTGGTCGCCGAGGCGTATCGCCGGGCGGGGCTCGAGTTCGCCCCGCATGCGGTGGCGATTACCATGCCCGGCTCGCAGCTGGACAAGACCGCGATTGCCGAGCGGTGGCTGGCCCGGTTTCCGATGCTCGACTGGGTGGGAGGGCGGACGAGCGTCTTGTCGGCGGTCGGGCTGTTGCCCGCAGCGTTGCAGGGACTCGACATCCGCGGCCTGCTCGAAGGGGCCGCCATGTGCGATCACGCGACACGGGAGCCCGACCCGGCGCGGAATCCCGCCGCATTGCTCGCGCTGTCATGGCATGTGGCGTCGGACGGACGGGGCTCGCGCGATATGGTGGTGCTGCCGTACAAGGACCGGCTGCTGCTGTTCAGCCGGTATCTGCAGCAACTGGTGATGGAATCCCTGGGGAAGCAACTCGACCTGCGGGGGCGGAGGGTCGAGCAGGGATTGGCGGTGTATGGCAACAAGGGCTCCACCGACCAGCACGCGTATGTGCAGCAGCTGCGGGATGGGGTGCCGAATTTCTTCGCGGTCTTCATTCGCGTCCTGGAAGCGGGAGGCTCTGGGCTGCCCGTGGAGCCCGGGGTGACGGCGGGCGATTTTCTGCACGGGTTTCTGCTGGGGACGCGGTCGGCCCTGTCGGAGAATGGCCGGCACTCGCTGACCATCACCATTCCGCAGGTCAACGCCCGGACGGTGGGGGGGCTGATCGCCCTGTTCGAACGGGCGGTCGGGCACTACGCGTCACTCATCGGCATCAACGCCTATCATCAGCCGGGTGTCGAAGCGGGCAAGAAGGCTGCCGCCGCCGTGCTGAAACTGCAAAGCCAGCTGCAGGGGGCACTCTCCGCAACGCCCCACACAGCAGCGCAACTGGCCCAGGCGATCGGCCACCCCGACGTCGAAACGGTCTACCTGCTGCTGGAGCACCTGGTGGCGAATCGGCTGGCGCGTCGCGACGGGGGGACATCACCCGCGACAGCGACCTTTGTACGGGCCTGAGCAACGGGCCTGAGCAACGGGCCTGAGCAACGGGCCTGAGCAACGGGCCTGAGTAACGGGCCTGAGCAACGGGCGTGGTACGGGGACGAATTTCGCAGTCGGCTATCGACGCAGGCTGGGGCCGCGGGCGATGCCGATCCCTCAGCCAGCGATTGGCAAACGCGAAACGAGCCTTCCCAGGCACACGCCCAGCAGGGCCAGCAGGGGGCCTTCGCCGGCAGTCCACCACCAGGGGCGGGCGTGGGTCAGGTCAATTGCCAGCAGCACCGCGCCGTGGGCCAGCATGAGGCGCGAGAGCCCGCGCAGCAGGGGGGCGTAGCGGCGGACATCGGTGGAGAGCCACCACAGCAGTCCTCCGTGCACGGCATACAGCGTCCCCGTGATGCGGGCGAGGTACTGAGCGGTGGGGTGGGAGGGAAAGGGACCAAGTCCCGCCCCGCGGTGGAGCTGGTCGATCGCCGCATCGGGCAGCAGCGCGACCGCCACCGCACACAGGTCGAGCACCGCCAGGCATCGCAAAAAGAAGACCAGCGAGCGGACACGGGGGTCGGCGGAAACGGGACCGTTCATTCGTAGCGCAGGGCGTCGATGGGGTCGAGTTGGCTGGCCCGGCGGGCGGGATAGTAGCCGAAAAAGACCCCCACCGCGGCGGCGAACAAAAAGGCCACGCCCGCCGCCGGGAGGGATATGACCACCGGCCACTTCGTTCCCGAGGTGAAGGAGTTGATGAGGGAGGTGACCCCCAGCGAGGCTCCCATGCCCAGGAGGAAGCCAATGATGCCCCCAATGCACGAGAGCATGACCGCCTCGACCAGGAACTGCCGGAGAATATCGCCCGAGCGGGCCCCGACCGCCATCCGGATGCCGATCTCCCGCGTTCGCTCAGTCACCGACACCAGCATGATGTTCATGATCCCCACTCCGCCCACCAGCAGCGAGATGGCCGCGATCGCCGAGAGCATCAGGGTGAGTGTCCCGGTGATGGTGCCCAGGACCTTGGCAATCTCGGCAGTGTCCTGCACGGTGAAGTCGGCAGCTTCGCCGGGCGGAATGCGATGCCGTTCCATGAGCAACTGGGTAATCTCCTGCTGCGCCTGCGGCCCCAGGGGGAGCGAGCGGGCCGAGACCAGCACGACATTGACGTTGTCGAACTCCGAGCCAAACAGCCGCTTTCGAACGGTGGTGTAGGGCATCAGCACGACGTTGTCCTGATCTTCCCCGACCATGTTGGCCCCCTTCCGCTCGAGCACGCCAATCACGGTGAAGGGAATGTTGCGGATGCGGACTTTCTCACCCACGGGGTTGGCGGTCTGAAACAGCTTGGCGACCAGCGACTGCCCGATCACGCAGACCTTGTTCGCCCCGGCGATGTCCCGCTCGGTGAAGAATCCTCCCGTCCGCAGGTTCCAGTTGCGAACCACCAGGTGGTCGGCACCAACGCCGCTGATCTCGCGGGGACTGGCGTTCGCGTTCCCGTAGATCACCTGTCCCTGGAAGCCGACGATGGGGCTGGTCGCCAGGACCGACGGGCATTCGCGGGTGATCGCCTCGGCGTCGCGGGCGGTCAGGGTGGGGACCAGGCCTTCGCGAACCCCCTCCCGGCGGCGTGAGCCGGGGAATACAACGATCACATTGGTTCCGAGGTTTTCGAACTGGCCCTGCACCAGGCCACTGGCGCTTTGGCCCAGCGAGACCATGGTGGTGACTGCGGCGATCCCGATGACCACCCCCAGCACGGTCAGGCCCGCCCGCATCTTGTTCTTGCCCAGGGCACGCAGCGCAATGCGGAGAGTGATCAGCGAATCCATGAAAGCGCCGCGGCGGTAGGAAGGAATCGGGAACCCGACCCCCGCGACTCTCCCCGAGCGGAAAGTCACAGCGAGTCTGTCGATCGAGTTGCGGGTGCGGAGCATCGCCCCGGTGCCGCCATGTTACCACGCTTCGCCACCGGGTCGACTGTTTCCACGACCGGTCCACCGCAAGGCCCTCCTGGGCTCAGCGGGCGGCCGCGGAACTTGCGAGTCGATCTGGGAGGGATTTCGCCAGGGCCCGCAGACGTTTCAGCCCAACCGGACCGCGTGACGCAGCACAGTGAGGTGTGGCCTTGAATGTCGGCATCTGCAGGCTCGGTCCTTCAAAGGACCACCCCAACAGCCGTACAGTAAAAAACAGAGAATCCCTCATCCGTATTCGGCCTGCCGGCGATTCTTGTTGTCCCGGCGAGCCTCGGGCGGGTAGCATGGAAGAACCAGAGGGGCCGAATCGGCGTCGGCCTGTGGTTTTCTGCGACATTTCTGCGGGAGTCTCTCATGCCCCTGGCCTCGTCGATGCAGCTGCTGAAGCGGGTCGCATTGCGGCTTGATCTGCTGGCGATTGGGCGCCGGTTTCACCGCCTGGCGGTGTGGGGACTCGCGGCATGGGTCGGCCTGCTGGTTCTGAGTCGACTGACCGGCTTCGGGGCGGAATTCTTCAATCTCTGGACCCTGGCGGTTGTGCCTGCGGTGTGCCTGCTGCTGGCCGTGGTGCTGCACCGACGGCAGACGGCGGTCGAGGCGGCGCGGGCGATCGATCTGCATGGCGGAACGAAAGACCTGTTCCTGACAGTCGCCCTGCTCGACAAGTCGCTGGGAGAGTTTCAGCCACTGGTGGCGACTTCCGCCGAAGAACGGGCCCCGCGAATCGCACCGGTGAAGGTGGTTCCCTTTGACTTCCTGACACCGCTGTCGCAACTGGCGGGGCTGTGTGGCCTGGGACTGATGGTGTTTCTGTTCCTGCACCAGTTCGACCCGTTTGGACAGGTCGAAGCAGCCACGACGATCGAGAAAAAGCACAAGGAGTTGGCCGCTTCCCGCGAGGAGACGGCGACCCGCAAGGCGAAACTGAAGCCCGAAACGCCCCCCGGGGAGGTCTCGGAGGAGACCCGGCAGGCAGTCGAGGGGATGAAGGCAGCGCTCAACAAGATGCGCCCCGCCGAAAAGGCGGCCAACACCAAGGAACTGAGCCGGCAGCAGAAGTCGCTGGGCCAGATGTGGCAGAAACTGGGGAATGAGAAGCTGCGGGACCTGTTCAATCGCGATTCGCAGGAACAGCAACTGGGCAGCCAGAGCCAGCAGAGCCTGCGCAAGTGGACCGACGAGATGCAGAAGGGCGAGTCGGGCTCGATGCAGCAGGAGTTGGATGAAGCGCTCGACGACCTGCAGCGGCTCGCGCAGACCAGCGACCCGGTGGAGAAGTCAGAGCTTGAGCAGAGCCTGCGGAAGCGGCTCAAAGACCTGAACAAGTTTGCGAAGGACCAGGTCGGCTCGGAGGATCTTTCCGCGTCGCTGCAGCGAGCCATGAAGCAGCTGGAGATGTCGAAGCTCGACGGTGTCGACCCCAAGGAGGCCGCCGAGGCGCTGCGGGAATCGCTGCAACTTTCGAAGCGGGAACTGCAGGAGGTGGCGCAGTCGGTCCGCGACATGAAGAAACTGGAGGAGTCGCTGGCCACGCTGCAGGCGGCGAAGCGGTTGAACCAGGAAGAGCGGCTGGATGGAGAGGCGACCGAGAACCTGGCGGATGTGGAAGACTACCGCGAGTTCTACAACGAACTGATGGACGAACTGGGGCTCGACCCGGCCACCGAGGAGCAACGCCTCCAGGAAATGGCCGACCAGCGTCAAGCCGCGTCGGAGGCCGCGCGCAAGAAACGCGCCCAGGCCAAGAAGAAAGCGGGCCAGAAGCCCCAGCAGGGGGAAGCCGGGCAATCGGGCGAGGGCGATCCCGCCGAAGGGGAAGAGGAGATGGCGGAAGAGTCCGGTGAAGGAGAAGGGCAAGAAGGAGCCGAAGGCGAGGAGAGCGGGGAAGGAGCGAGTGAGTCTGGAGCGGAAGGCGAGGGCGAGGGCGAGGGCGAGGGCGAGGGCGAGGGAGAGGGCGAGGGAGAGGGACAGGGCGAAGGGGAAGGACAGGGTCAGGGCTCGAAGAAGGCCAAGGGACAGGGCAAGGGAAAACGCAAAGCGGGCCAACAGGGTCCCGGTCAGGGTCAGGGCCAAGGCCAGGGTGAAGGACAAGGTGAGGGCGAAGGCGAAGGTGAAGGAGAGGGGGAAGGCGAAGGCCAGGGGAAGGGCAAAGGCAAGGGGAAGGCGAAGGCCAAGGGACAGGGGAGCGGTGAAGGGAGTGGAGAGGGGGAAGGCGAGGGTGACGGCGAAGGCGAGGGTGAAATGGGCGACAGTGACAGCGAGGGGAGCGGTCCGGGCCTGGGTGGTCGGGGCCGAGGCCGGGGCGGCAACGCCCCGGAGAAACCCGATCTCGACACCGAGTTCATCACCGAACTCTCCAAGTCGCCTGTCACCAAGGGCAAAGTGCTCGCCACTCAAAAATCCAAGGGGGTCAGCGACAAGGGGGATGACCGCCCCCGCTTCCGCAATCCCAGCCCGAAGTCGCAGCAGGCGGTCCGCCGGGCGATCGAGCAGGAACAGATTCCTCCCGGCTACCACGACAGCATCAAGAAGTATTTCAAAGACTTGAAGGACGGCGCTCCGGTCGAAGACGACTCGGAGTAGCTGCGCCGCTCCGGCTCCGGGATCGAACGCGAGGCTCACCACTGCGCAGTCAGTGAGCGATGTGTTCCGCCCAGTGACCCCCCGGGTGGTTGTCGCGTGCTCGGGATGACGGGATCGATCACCAACCGGCGTCGATTCAGGCCGCTCCGCTGGCGGACCCCGGCTGCTCGGTGAGCAGGCGAATCACCTCGGCATTCCCGTCGGGAAACCGTCGTCCCGACAGCTCTCCGACCGGGCACCAGCGAAAACCGCGGCACTCCCCCGGCACCTCGTCTGGTCTTACGGGGTGACAGAGCCAGAAGTGCAGATCGACCTCGCCATGCGCGTAGGCGAAAGATTGCCTCAGCAGCAACCGCACTCCCCGAACGACCAGGCCGGTCTCTTCGAGGCACTCGCGGAGGGCACACTGCTCGGGCGTTTCCCCCGGCTCGCATTTGCCTCCGGGAAACTCGGCGAAGCCGGCCAGTGGAGTGCCGGCAGGACGGGTCCCGACCAGGTAGCAATCGCCATGCGACACCACGGCGATCCCCACCGTCTTGCGATTCGCAGGGGCTCGATCCGGGAACTGGGCGGTTGGCTCGGTCATCATCAGCTTTCGGTCGCGATCAGCTCCAGCGCCGGACGCAGAGGCCGACTCTCAGTTTCCGCAGACGGGGAAAACACTGCTCCCCCCCAAGCGGCAGCGAGCGGGCTGGCACCGCCCGCTCTGCAGTTGCCGGCCGACCGGGACGCTTCCCGAGGCTGCCGGAGCGAACGGAGCAAAGTTGAGGCACACACCAGGTGCAGCGCGCCAAGGAGTTGCCAGAGTTCGGTTTCGAAACCGGAGGCATCAGGCCAACATCGAGGTCACCCAACGCGGTGCCTGGGCAGCCACCGGCCCGCCCGGGAGCGGGGGGTGAGCTTGCCCGGGCAGGGGCTGTGTCACCGTTCAAAACAGGGTGACAGCTCAATCGGGCGATTGCCGCCGATCGTGGCCAATATCGATTCGCTAGTGCACGAGTGGAAGAGGCAGCGCCCACTCCACGGGCCACAGCCCCCGTGGCTGATCGCTGTCAACCCGGGGGCCACTGAGCGATGAACTCAGCTGAACTTCGCGTCGGCGGGAGGAGCGCCCATGACGTGGAACCCGGCATCGACGTGGACCACTTCGCCCGTCACACCGCTGGCGAGGTCGCTCAGCAGGTACATGCCAGTCTTGCCCACTTCCTCGGCACTCACGTTGCGCCGCATGGGGGCCATCGCGGGATACAGCTTCAGCATCACGTCGAAATCACCGACGGCCGAACTGCTGAGCGTCTTCAGAGGACCGGCGCTCAGGCCGTTGACCCGCATGTTCGACGGGCCCAGCTCGTGAGCCAGGTAGGTCAACAGCGACTCGAGCGCCGCCTTGCAGACCCCC
>CAIUHT010001100.1 GCA_903898975.1 uncultured Planctomycetaceae bacterium | reverse complement strand
GGGACGGAAGTCAAAAGAAACCCCGGTCACCGCAAGGACTTTGGGGCAAGGTGGGGCGGGGTTTGACGGCATTTGGGCTCGGGCTGCCCCGGCCTTCTGCAACGTCTGAGACCGCAGGGGGGACGACTGCAGCCGTGCCATTTCGCGATGGCACCAGACAGGGTCAAAGCAGCTGGACAAAAGCAGCTGGACAAAGGCAACTGGGGGGTCCGGCGCAGAACAGCCCCCATTTCCGGCCGGACGATGGTGCCACAAGTCTTTTCACTAAATACAGTTCCGCTCAACAAACTCTCAGGGGAACGAGCTGCTCCGCTTGGGCGAGCTTGAGCGCCAGTCACGAACGCCCCAGATCCCAGCCTCCACGCCCCAATGAGCGGTTGCCTCAAGGGACCAGAACACTGACACTTCGGGCCAGAGATTGTTTCGCCTGGTCATTCGCCTTGGGGTTGGCGACACCCAGGGCGATTCGAGCGGACCACGAGCGCCAGGCGCGGGAGTTGAATGATGACTGCGGGCTACCTGTTGGCGGTACTGGCTTCGGCACTGTGGGGGCTGACCTACTGTCTCGACGAGAGAATCCTGCAGTCGCAATCGATCTATCGCCTCTATTACCTCCACACCGTGGGAGGGGTTGTGCTGACCGCTCCGTTGCTGTGGTGGCAAGGAGAATCGCTGTGGCCCTGGGCCATCTCAACCCCGGTCGATTCCCAGCCAGCCTCTGCCACCGTGGGGCTGATGCTGTTCACCATGCTGATTGCCACGGTCGCGGCGTTGTCGATTCTCAAGTCGATCGAGTTGCTCGGTGCTCAACGGGCGGCGATCTTCGAAATCTCGTATCCTCTCTTTGTCGTGCTCTTCGGGGCGCTGCTGTTCCGCCATGCGGTGTCACCCCGGGTGTTGATTGGTGGTGTGCTGATCTTCGCCGGGGCGCTGGTCATCATGAAGGCTGAGTAACCGGACAGCGGCGTCATTGTCGCCACGTCTCTGGCGCGGGCCCCGGTGCCCGCTGGCAGACCACCCCAGGGTTGCGACCAGCACGGTGATGACCAGCACGGTTCACAATAGACTCGCTCTGCCAAGGATTGCTCCCATGGTCGCGCATCGGGCTGTTTTTTCTCTGCTGGCGCTCTTCTCGGTCGCGGCAGGTGGCGCGGTGCACGTGCCGCGCTGTAACGCTCAAGACCGGGCCGAATCCCCCGGCCAGGGCGAATGGAGTGAACGCTCACTGCGTGTCGGGACCCTCGAACGCTGGTTCCGCATCTACGAACCGAAATCTCTCCCGGCGCAGGCTCCCGCCGTGCTGCTGCTGCACGGTGGCACGCAAAGCATGCGAAAGCTGTTCAGCCCCCGTGCCGGGGGAACCCGGGCCTGGCCCGCAATCGCCGATCGCGAGAAACTGCTGCTGATTGTGCCCAACGGGGTGAATCCCGAAAATGGGGACACCCGGGGAGACAGCCAGAACTGGAACGACCTGCGGTCCTCCGGGTCAGATCACGAGTCGACCGCCGACGATGTCACTTTCCTGGGGATGCTGTTGGACGAGTGCCTTCGCAGGCACAAGCTCGATCCCCGGCGGATTTACGTGACCGGGGCCTCCAATGGGGGGATGATGACCTACCGCCTGCTGATCGAGACCCCCGAGCGGTTCGCGGCAGCCGCGACTTTCATTGCGTCACTGCCAGCCGACCTGCCCCAGACCACCAGGCCCGCGCTCCCGACGCCAGTGCTGATCGCGAACGGCACGCAAGACCCCCTGGTGAAATGGGAAGGGGGATTGGTGCGGGGCCAGCCTGGCAAGCTGATGTCGGCGCCGGCGAACCGCGACTGGTGGATCGCCGCCAACCGGGCCGACCGGGAGCGGGGCGTGGAGCGGGCCCTGCCCGACACCAGCCCCGACGATGGCTGCCGACTGTATGAAACGCTCTACCCCGCCGGGCCCGAGGGGGCCCCGGTGCTGTTTTTGCGGATGGAGGGGAGCGGTCACGCACTCCCCTCGCTGGCGCACAAACTGCCCGACACGGTCCTGATCAGGCGGCTGATTGGCCCCCGATGCCGCGATCTCGAGGGGGCGGAACTCGCCTGGAAGTTTTTGTCGCAGCATCAACGAACCCCAGCAGCAGGAGCTCGCGATGGGGCCAACAAACCGCCGGCCAAGAAGTAGCACGAACGTTCGGAAAGCGGCTGGCCCAGGGACCTGGGGGCTGCCTCGCCCCCTTGGCGCGAGCATTCATCTCGAAACGACTCGCATCCGGGAATGACCGCACTGTTGTGTGTGTGCGGTGCGGATGCCTCGAAAGGAACCTCGACGCACGCAGTCTTCGCGACGCGGCGAGACCGATCTCGATCGGAAAATCGAGGAGTGGTGACACAGCGCCGAGTGCCGCGCTGCCCAAGGTTTGCACAACGTCGAGTGAAGGTCGGGAGACAGTGGATGTGGAGTGAGCATGGCCCTCGACACGGGGCCCCACCTGCGGGCGCTGGCTACTCCGGAGCACCGTCCCGAGCGGGGTCGTTCCCTTGAGGCGCGTCGTCCGCAGCCTCGGCCTCGGGGGTGGCCCCCGGTGCATTCGCGTCGGGGCCAACTGCCTCTGGCTGAGCCTGGGCCGGGGGTTCCGTGATCGTCTCGACATCGTCTGACTCCTCTCCCTTCCGCAGGGTG
>CAIUHT010001099.1 GCA_903898975.1 uncultured Planctomycetaceae bacterium | reverse complement strand
TCGATGATGGCCGACAGGGTCTGGCTCACGGCAGGGTCGGTCGCCCGAGCCATGAAGTCGCCATTCATCAGTTGCAGCGCCTGCAGGATGGTGGTCTGCGTTTCGACGGGCGAGTCGTGACTGT
Source organism: uncultured Planctomycetaceae bacterium (assembly GCA_903898975.1). GTDB lineage: Bacteria > Planctomycetota > Planctomycetia > Planctomycetales > Planctomycetaceae > UBA10511. Next base: position 7,608 of record CAIUHT010001099.1, on the reverse strand, counting down.
TGTTGAACGCCGCGAGAAAGCTTTCGCGAGCGGGGGCCTCTTGCCCGGGCAACATGGGGGAGGGCCCGGTCTCGGTGAGCCCGGTCGCCTGGGCGATGCTGTCGAAAATCTGATCGGGTGAGAGTCCCTTGACCTGCATGCGGGAGAAGAGCCGGGGGGTGGCCTGGCTGGGGTCGGTCTGCCGACTGGTCCGCTGATAGGCCCGGGTCGCGGTGAGGGCCCTGATAAGCAACCGCACGTCGTAGCCCTGTTCGACGAACCGCCGGGCCAGCAGATCGAGCAGTTCGGGATGGCTGGGGGGATTCTCGGCGGTGAAATCGTCGATGGGATCGACGAGGCCCTGGCCGAAGAAATGCCCCCACAGGCGATTGACAAGCGCCCGGGCGAAGTAGGGATTCTCGCCCGAGACCATCCAGGCGGCGAGGATCTTGCGGGGGCTTTCGCGCGAGCCCACCTTGGCGAGTTCGCCATCGAACCAGGTGGGGAGCACCTTCTTGTCTTTGAGGGGGATGGCCAGTTCGGTCGCTCCCAGCGATTCGAAGATGGGGTCGCCCTGGTCGCTCATGAGCATCTGGCCCTCCGGGCGATTCAGGCCGGCGAAGAACGCCGCGTAACCCCAGAACTGCTCCTGCTTCCAGTCATCGAAGGGATGGTCGTGGCATTGGGCACATTCAATGCGGACGCCAAGGAACATGCGGGCGGTCGCCGCGGCGAGATTCTCGGGCTTCAGCTCTTTGGCCTGGTAGAAACCGAGCGGGTTGAGTTCGGCCTGCGGCTGGAAGGGGTTGGCGGCTTGCCGGGGGTCGACGGTCAGCTCGAGGATCTCGCGAACGAGCCGATCGTAAGGAACATTCTGCAGAAGCCGCTGACGGAGCCACGCCTCAAAAGCGGGGACCAAAACCCGCTGCTCGAGACTGCTTTCGGTCTCGGGGAGGAGCACCTTGCGCCAGAGGCGGGAGAAGTGGCGGAGCGACGCGGGGCCTTCGAGGAGCGCCTCGATCATCCGTTCGCGCTTGTCGGGGCGGGTCTCTTCCTGGAACTCGCGGAGCGCAGTGACCGGGGGAATCTTGCCCGCCACATCGAGCCACGCGCGACGGAGGAACTCGGCATCGTCGGCAAGTGGGGCGGCGACGACCTGCTCTTGCGCCAGCCGGGCCTCGAGGAGCTGATCGATCTCGGCGGCGAAGGCGGCGACGCGAGCGCGGGTGGCTTCGTCAGTTAGCGACTTCGGGGCGGCGGAAGGCGCTTCGGAGGTGCGCGGACGGGACTCGGGCGACGGGGGCTCAGGCGAACGGGGGGGCTCTTGGGCAGTGGTGACGCCGGCCAGGAGGCAGCCGACGGTTAGCACCAGGCTGAAGCGGTGGACAGAGAGCATGTCGTCACCCCACTGAATGGACCGAGAGGGATCGGAGTGGTGGCCGTGCGGCAGCCCGAGAGAGGGGACCGGCCAGTCGACCGGCGCGGGCTGGTGGAGCACACGTCTACTTCGATTCTACCGCATTCCCCGCCCCGTGGCAGAGCGAATTTTTCGCTTTCTTGGCGCCGCAACGTGTCGCGGCGGGCGAGCGGAGCGGGGAGGGGGGCGGGCCCGCGCCCGGCTTAGTGGCCCGGCTCCCAGACCAGTTCCTGGGCGGGAAAGATGGGGCCTTCGACGCAGGTGCGGCGGTAGTCCCAGTCGCCATCGGGGGTTTTGACCGGGGCGACGCAGCTGAAGCAGGCCCCGATGCCACACGCCATGGGGGTTTCCAGCGAGACCCAGCAGGCGACGCCATGCTGCTCGGCGAGCCGCGCGACCGCCTGCATCATCCGTTCGGGGCCGCAGCAGTAGATGCGCAGTCGTTCGCGGGGAGGGCTGGAAGGGGCAGCAGACGCCCCGTCCAGGGGGGCATGTTGGGCGAGCCAGCGGGCGACAGGTTGGGTGACGAAGCCGCGTTCGCCCGCCGACCCATCATCGGTGGCGACCTGGACCGAGACCCCCAGCGACGCCCATTCGTCGAGGCCAGCCAGGTACTCGGCCGAGCGGGCCCCGTAGCAGAAGGTGATGTGACTGGGCGCCAGCGAGGCGGCCCGACCGCGTGGGGGTTCGGCCCGCACCCCGTACGTCGTGACTCCCAAGGCTTCGCGGGCAACCGCCGGGAAGGGGGTGTTGCCAATCCCTCCGGCGACCAGCAGCAGCCGATCGCAGTCGGCGACGGGGAAGCCATTGCCCAGGGGGCCCCAGACTTCGACTTCGTCTCCGGGCTGCCAGGTGGACATGAGGCTGGTCATCTTGCCCACGACGAGGTAGACGACGTCGATGCCGCCGGGGTGGCCGTGAGGATCGGAGTAAACCTGGTAGAGAGCGAAGGGGCGGCCCAGCAGCGGGTCGGTGGAGCGGCTGGGGCGGATCATGACGAACTGCCCGGGAACCATGCGGGTGGCGAGTTCCGGGGAGTGCAGTCGCAACCGGAAGGTGTCGCGGGCCAGCCGTTCCTGGGCCACCACCGTCACCCGTTGTTGCAGGGCGCAGGGAACAAGACCGGGCAGGGGGCTGGCAGGAGCAACGGACATCGCAGGCAGGACTCCAGGCGGGACGCTTGGGAATCAGGAGGGTGGCCAGCGCAGTGAGGTCACGCGGGGGCCGACGCGCTGGTCGCGAACTCACGCAGGCGGCGGGCCACGACCCTGGCCCTCGACACAGGCTGACCGGCGAAACACCCGGCGAGCCGATTGCGCCGCACTCTTAGAACTTGACTTCCGCCCGCAACAATTGGGGCACCTCTTCGAGTTGCACGTCGAGGCTGGGGACGTAGCGCAGTTCCCCCAGGGCCTCTTCGGTCCGGACGAGACTGGTCGACATCTCGTCGATCTGTTGCGAGAGGATTTGAGGCGACGCGCGGGTCACCGCCAGTTCGCCCAGCGAGTGGATGGTCGTTTCCAGCCGGTCGAGTTCGAGCGTGGTGAGTTCGAAGTTCTCTTCAGCCTTCTGGTAATTTTCGAGGCGGGTTCGCGAGGTTTGGAGGGTTTCTTCCAGCAGTTGTCGCCGGCGTTGGATGACGGCATCGTCACTGCCGGGAGGAAGCTGGGCCAGCCGCGATTCGGTCTCGCGAATGTCGGCCAGCAGGCTGCTGGGGCTGGTCTGCTTGAGGAACTTGGCGATCGAGTTCCGGGAGTAGAGCAGCTTCAGGTACATCCAGAGCAGCTTGTCGAGCCCTTCGATGCGATAGTCGTCGAGGGCACCGGGGACGGGGAGAGGGCCTGGGCCGGCCATCTGCTCGCTCAGCTTTCGCAATTCTTCGCAGCGGGTGCGGACGGCGTCGAAGCGATCGATATCCCGGCGGGGAAGCTGTTCGAGCATCCGCTGGCTGGTTTCATTCGCCTTCTGCTGCCGTTCCCGCACGTTGCTGGGGGAGTTGGTCACCCGCACATAGTTCTGGAAGGTGGGGTTGGTGCCCAGGAAGCCGAGGTAGGCCAGTTCGGCGGCTGCCACGAGGGGGGCGACGACATCGAAGCGGCCGCTCAACGCGGCAAAACCCATTCCCCCGCCGAACAGCAGGAGGTTCCAGCGGTTGAGGAAGGCGGCCTTGAGGTATTGAAACATGGAGGGGGAGAGGGGCCAGTCGGCCCAGGAGAGAGGGGACTGGCTGGGCGGACCGCCACCCTGCCAGGCTGCGGGGTATTCTCCCGGTTACCGATGGTGAATTCAATCACACGCCCAGCCAGCGGGGGTGGCGGCGTCCACGGCCCGGGGGCGGCCTGTTCCCCCTGTGGCAGGGGACTCTAGAATGCAACTTCAGGGAAGTGTAAGTAGATCTGGTGACTGCCACGGGCTTCAAACCCGGAGTGACACCTGCCCAGGTGTCAGGTGGGTTCGATTCCCATCCACTTCCGTCGCGGCTGTTCGCTTGGTGAACAGGCTGCGCGAGGCGTCGAAAAAGCCCACGCCGGCGGCTGCCGGGTGACGGTTGGATGTGAAAGCAGCGGGTCACACGGGGCCAAAATAGAGGGGCTTCGCCAGTTGCTTGAGCGCGGGCTGGCACCCGGTGTGCGGTACTGACAGGGGCGGGACCATGGCGAATGGGCCAGAAAAACTGTGGCAGCACCTGGAAGCGTGGGGGTTGCCGTTCCGGGAATCTCAAGCCGCGCTGAGCGCTCGATCGCCGCGCCGGGCCGACCCGTGGCTCGCGGGAGTCGAGTTGTGCCTGGTCTCGACGCGGAGTCCGCTCGAGCCAGTGCTGACAGAGCCGTGGAGTTTCTCCCTGCGGCCCGACACCGCACTCGACGTGCCTCCCTGGGAATGGGAAGCGGCGGTGCGGCGGTTCGAAGATGCCCAGCGGAACCTGGCGGTGGCGATCGAGTGCCTGGCCCCGGTGCTGGGGACTCCTGTCGACAGTTCTGCGAGCAACACGCGGGAATGGACCTGGTGGTTTGGACACGGTGGCCTGGTGGCGCGGGTCTTTCCTCCCGAACTCAACCCAGGGCCCAACTCCCGATACGAGGTCGACCCGGGCTTGAGAACCGAGTGCCGGCTGCGGTTGGTTCCGTGCTGGGCCCAGGATCTGACGGCGGATGAGTCGCGACGGTTGCGTGCGTCCCACTGTCTGTGGCACGATTCGCGCGGGCGACCGAACCGCTGGCCGGGGGAGTTGTGGTCCGCGCTCGGTCAGCCCCGACAGCTGCGGAACGATCTCGTCCGGCCAGCGGGCGTGCGGGAGTTGCGACTTGAGGAAGAGACGGGTGACCTGTGGTGGATCGGGCTGCCCGATCTGGCGTGGGTGATTGCGCGCAGCGGTATCGAGTCGCTGGAGCACATGGAACTCTGGCCGGCGAAAGGGCCCGGAGGGGGCTGGCTCACGATTGTGGGGACACCGGCCCGGCCCGGGGGGCAAGGTCCCAGGCTGCAGATCGCCGAGGTTCCCGCCGCCGAGTCGCAGGCACAACGGGAGGCGGCCCGAGTTCTGGCCGACACGCTGAAGCTGCCCCTCCGCACCGAAGCCGAGTACGACTGCTGACGCGGCAGCGAGGAGGAGAGGGGCCGAGCATCCCGGGCACACCACGAGTGGCCCCCGCTGGGTCAGGTGATGTCACGAAGCCGCTGCGCCGCAGAAGTTTCGCCCTGAGAGAACCTCAGCACAAAGAGTCGCCGCCGGACGACACGCCGCCTGAGCGGACCCGTAGCCCAGACCGGCGGCGGGGAGCGACTGCGCGGCATCGGTCTGCGGTGATGGTGCCCGTCTGCCTGATCTCAGCCGCGGCCCAGGTAGTCTTGCCCGACTGGCAGCACGATCGCTTCGAGAAAGTTCACATCGGCGGGGAGCGAGATCATGGCGAGGGCCGCCTCGGCGATCGAATCGATCGACATCATCGGTTCGGCGTCGGACTGCTGGCCCGATTCGCTGCGGCGTTCGACCAGCACGTTCCCGGGGTGCAGACAGCTGCAGACGATGCCGTGCGGGCGACCGTCGAGCGCCAGGGCCTGAGTCAGGCCCCAAACGCCAAACTTGGCGGCAGCGTAGGGGGCGCTGTTTTCGCGGGGGCGCTGTGCCGAGATCGAGCCAATGTTGAGAATGCGTCCGCCTCCTTGCTGCTTCATCTGCGCGAACGCCCGTCGGCTGCAGAGGAAGGTGCCGGTCAGGCACGAGCCAATCACATTGTTCCAGGCGGCGAGGGGGAGCGTGTCGGGCGGGCCACCGTCGAACGCCCCGGCATTGTTGACCAGCACATCGACCCGCCCGAAGCGGGCCAGCAAGCGGTCGAAGAACTGCTCGACCTGGGTTTCTTCCGAGACATCGACCGGCTGATGATAGATGTCTCCGCCAGCGGCCTGCAGTTCGGTGGCGACGTGGGCCAGCTTGGTGGCGTTGCGGGCACAGAGGGCGAGGCGGGCTCCCTCGCGGAGAAACTTCCGGGCCATGCCGGCCCCGATGCCCTGATTGGCTCCGGTGATGACGCACACCTTCCCGTCGAGTTTTCCCACGCCTCACTCCCACTGATTGAACGCCTGGCTGGATGTGTGCCAGGCCTGGTTGCCCGCAACAGCCGTTGGCGGTCGCCCGTGGGGGAACGTTGGGGAACCCTCCGGGGACGCGCCAAATCTGCGGTCTGTGCTCAACACGGTCGTCGGTCGCGTGGCGAAGGTCAACTCTAGGCGGTCGACTGCCGACTGCAGGCCGGTGCGCCTGAACCTGCATGCGCGGAGGGCCGTTGGGCGTTGGCGGCGAGAGATTGCGGCGGGGGAGGGGCCGGGGGAAGGGCCGGGTCGACGGTAAGAAGAGGAGGGCGAGTCTTGGCGGGGGGAACGGCGTTGTGCGACGGGCTCCGTCTACACGATCCGACAGATCTGCCCGCCGGGGACCCGCTGCACCAGCCGCCGCATTTCGAGCACGGTGAGGGTGGCCAGGACCCGCGACGGTTCGAGACCCGCCGACCGGAGGACCTGATCAACCGGGAGCGGATCGATCGTGACCAGGTTCAGGACCCGCCGTTCCTGCTCGTCGAGCACCAGTTCGCGGGGTGTCATGACGGTCTGATCGGTCGCTGTGGCGACGGGGCCCATGAGAGGGCCCAGTGCCTGGAGCACGTCGGTCGCCGAGCGGACCAGGATCGCCCCGTCCCGCAGGATGTCGTGGCAGCCTTCACTGGCCAGGCTGTCGATGCGGCCGGGCACGGCGAACACTTCGCGCCCCTGCTCGGTCGCATGCCTGACGGTGTGCAGCGCCCCGGAATTGCGGGTCGCCTCGATCACAATCACTCCCAGCGAGAGCCCCGAGATAATGCGGTTTCGCTGGGGAAACAACCCGGCCAGCGGGGCCTGGTCGAGCGGGTACTCGCTCACGACGGCACCCTGCCGGGCAATCTCGGTCGCCAGTTCGGCGTGCTCGGGAGGGTACACATGGGTCAACCCGGTCGCCTGCACGGCAATGGTGCGCCCCCCCGCATCGAGGGCCCCGCGATGGGCCGCGGCGTCGACCCCCCGCGCCAACCCGCTCACGATGGTGAGGCCGGCCCGGGCGAGCGCTCCGGCCAGTTTTTCGGCGATCTGGCGACCGTACAGGGTGCAGCGTCGTGAGCCGACGATGGCGACCGCGAGCTGATCTTGCGGGAGGTATTCGCCGCGCGAGTAGAGAATGGACGGGGGATCGGCGATCTCGAGCAGCGAGCGGGGGTACTGGTCGGTCCCGCGGCGGTAGAGGCGCACGCCCAATTCGCGGCAGCGGTCGAATTCTTTGCGGGCCCGGTTCGAACTGCGGGCCGCCTGCAGCGAGGCGACCAGCTTGGGGCCGATCCCGTCAATCTCGCGGAGCCGCTCGGGGGTGGCGTCGAAGACCTCCTGGGGGCTGCCGCACTCGTCCAGCAGCAGCTGCTGGGTGCGGGGACCAATGCCATCGACGAGGGTCAGCTTGAGAGCCGCCAGCAGGTCTTCTTCCGAGCCACAGGGGGCTGGTGGCAAAGGGGGAAACAGGCTGTTCACAGGCGACCTCTGGTCGAGCGGAAGTTGGGGCCCGAGAAGTTTGAGCCCGCAAAGTTGGGGCCCGAGAAGTTCGGGCCCGAGAAGTTCGGGCCCGAGAAGTTCGGGCCCGAGAAGTTGGAGCCCGAGAAGCGGAGCTGGGGCGAAGGTCAGGCCTTGCG
>CAIUHT010001098.1 GCA_903898975.1 uncultured Planctomycetaceae bacterium | reverse complement strand
CCGAAATTGCCGTCGTGGATCTGTTCGGAGCACAGGTAGAGGTACCATTCGGCACTGACCTCGTCCCTCTTCCAGAACGCGGCCGCGACCGGAATCGCCTTGTGGAATTCCCGCAAGAGTCTCTCACCCGCTTCGACCGTCTCGTTCACCAGTATTGTCTGATCCATCTCAGCACCCCGTGATCAATGTCTTGGATCGCGTTGACGAGTTCTTGAGCCTCTCGCAGGTGATGCGTCTCGTACCTGCTCGATTCACTCCAGTCTTTCACGATACTCCAGTTCTGGCCAAAGTGCACATCGTGACGGAACTCGGCGTCTCGCAGAGATGTCAGATCCGCACATTCAAAGAGCTTGTTCAGATCATGGGTGTGACACTTCAGAACAAAATCCTTGCGGGGCCATTCTCCCTGGCCAAATTTTTTGGCAATGCAGGCCTTGAGTGCGCACTCAACGGAATAGCCCGCCAGGTAAAAAGCTCCATTTGGCAGCGGCGTCATCAACTCCAACAGGGCGGCTGCCTCTTGGATTCGTGAATCTGCCAATCGCCATCCAATTGCACACCACCCGCCGCTGTGCGATAACGGCCGAGTCGCACCCGGAGTAACCGTCGTGGCGAGAGGGGCCGCCAAGCCTTTTCGCGGCGGGTGCCGGAGTGTTCAACTTGGCTCTCTGCGCCCCGATCGGGCTGGTGTGCTTGTGATGCAACTTGGATTTGTCAGTGCGATTCTCCCGGAACTCTCCCTGGCCGAGGTCGCCCGCTTCGCCGCCACGACCGGGTACGACTGTGTCGAGCTGATGTGCTGGCCCGTGTCGAAGGCCGAACGGCGGTATGCCGGGGTGACCCATGTCGACGTCGTCAACCTGACCCCGGCCCGGGCGGCCGAAATACTCGACACCGTCCGGCAGGCCGGGGTCGAGATCAGCGGGCTCGGGTATTATCCGAATCCGCTCGATCCCAATCCCGCGGTCTCCGGGCCCGCCATCGAGCACCTGCACCGGCTCATTGAGGCCGCTCCCCTCTTGGGAGTGACCCGGGTGAACACGTTCGTCGGTCGCGACTGGACCCGTTCCGTCGACGACAACTGGCCCCGCTTCCTCGAGGTGTGGAAGCCCCTCGTCGCCCAGGCCGAGTCACGCGGCGTGCGCATCGGCATTGAGAACTGCCCGATGCTCTTCACCCGCGACGAATGGCCCGGCGGGAAGAACCTCGCCACCACCCCGGCCATCTGGCGGCGGATGTATGCCGACATTCCCAGCCTCGCCTTCGGGCTCAACTTCGACCCCTCGCACTTCATCTGGCAGCAGATGGACTACCTGCCGGCCATGCGCGAATTCCGCGACCGCCTGGTGCATATCCACGCCAAAGACGTCCGCCTCGACCGCGACCGCCTCAACCAGGTCGGCATCATGGCCCACCCCAACGAGTACCACACCCCCAAGCTTCCCGGCATGGGGGATGTCGACTGGGGGAAATTCTTCTCGGTGTTGACCGACGTCGGCTATCGCGGTCCGGTCTGTGTCGAGGTCGAAGACCGCGCGTATGAGCACTCGCTGGAAGCCCGCCAGGCCTCGTTGCGCCAGAGTGCCACCTACCTGCGGAACTTCCTGCCGCACGCGACTGCCCCCCGCTGATCCCAACCATCACCCCCCTGGCCGAAACGTTCCGGTGCGGGGCTCCCTGTTTCGCGCTCACCCCTGGAGAGTCTGTTCGATGCTGCTGTCCCGACGTTGGAGCTGGTTGCCGGTGTGTCTCTGCCTGCTGTTGTCCCTGCCGACGGCCGGGGCCCAGGAAGCAGGCGCACCTCCCAAGGGAGAAATCCTGAAGCGGTCGTTCAGCGACAGCCAGGTTTTCCCGGGGACCTACCGCGATTATTGGATCTACGTCCCCCGGCAGTACGACCCGGCGAAGCCCGCCTGCGTCTACGTCAACCAGGATGGCATCCAGTACAACGCCCCGCAGGTGTTCGACCAGCTCATCGCCAGCGGCGACATGCCGGTGACGATCGGGGTCTTCGTCATGCACGGCCGGGTGAAGGCCGACAATCCCGAACAGGCGCTCGACCGCTTCAACCGCAGCTACGAGTATGACGGGCTGGGGGATGCCTACGCCCGGTTCCTGCTGG
>CAIUHT010001097.1 GCA_903898975.1 uncultured Planctomycetaceae bacterium | reverse complement strand
CTGCGCCAGCTTGGCCTGCACCGCCCCCATTTTGCCCCGGGCCTTGCGGCGTTGTGCCGAGACTTCCATCACCACCCCGGTTTCCAGCTCGAACTGCGACTTGTCCATCTTCTTGCTGGTGGGGGCCCCCATATCCTGGGCGCCGGTGACAAAGCCGTCGAGCGCCGGTCGGAAGTCGTTGTGCGCCTGCGCATAATCGACCTCCAGTTGCCGTTGCAGCAGCGTCAGGACCCGCAACTCGGGCCTCCGCTCGACCGCCTGCTGGACGTCGCTGTCCAGCTGGCCGGCATTGAACGCAGTCGGGTTCGGAAACTCGGGGAGCTGTTCCGGAGCCGGGATGACAGGCCGCCCCAGTTCGTCGCGGTAGTAGATCGAGAGCTTGACCGCTGTCTCCTGCAGCTTGCGTCCCGCTTCAATCTGTTTCGCCTCGCGGGAGACAATCAGCCGGCGGTTGTCCTGCAGCACGGGAGGGTCCTTGTCTCCCAGCTCGACCTGCCGCTCGATTCCCTGGTTCCGCTCCCGGGCCAGTTCCAGGATGGAGGTCGCGATGCGGTATCGCTCACCGGCGGCGACCCAGTCCCAGTAGGCGTATCCGGCGTGCTGCACGAAGTCGATCAGCTCGGCCTGGATCTCGAATTCGACCTGCTGCCGTCCATAGGTGGTTTTCCAGACGTTGGCCCGGCGTTCGTCAATGACCCGGTTCCGGGAGAACGGAAGCGACAGCCCCGCCTTGAATTCCCCACCGTCGTTGGTCTGCCGCTCGAGGTACCACGGTTCATAGAGCCCACCCCGCCCCACGCGGTAGGCCGCAAACGCCTCACCCCCCGAGTAGAGCGGTTGCAGCAGCTTGATGTTCTGGCGATAGGTTTCGTAGAAGCCGAGGGGCTGGTTCTCGCTGCCTGCCGAGAGCTTCAGGTCGAAGGCTCCGGCGGCCTGCAGTTGCTCGCCGGCGGCCACATCGCGCTGCCTGATCGCCGCCTCGAGGAGCGGATAGGCCCGATAGACCGAGTCAATCACCGCCGAGAGGGGGAGATCGTCTTCAGTCTGATTGTCGGGCATCCCCTCGTCTTCCGGCAGCGTGGGGACGTAGCGGAGTTCCGTTGACTGGGGCGGGGCCAGATCGGTCGTGGGCGAACTGGTCGCAGCTGGGCGATCGGGCGTCAAACCCCGGGTGGGGTCTGGACCAAGGTCATCGGACAGCGGACGCGGAGTCGCGGTTGAGGCCGGGACCTCGCCCTCGCCACTGGTCTGGCTGGCCTGCACGACCCGGTTGGCAGCGGCAGCGGCGGCTTCCCGGGGCTGTTCGCCCCCCGCCAGTCTGACCGCGGAATCGCGCTTGGGCGAGGTGCGCGCGGCTGCGCGACGCTCGACAGCCTGCCCTGGGCTCGTCGCATTCGCGGTCGGGGATTGAGAGGGGCTGGTGGCCGCGGTGGTGACCTGCGGGGCGGCGGCCCTTGATGACGTCGTCAGCGGCTGTTGCAGGGGGGCCGGAGCGTGGGGAACGATTCGCGTCGTCAGCGATCGGCCGCCATTGCCCGCACACCCGCAGG
>CAIUHT010001096.1 GCA_903898975.1 uncultured Planctomycetaceae bacterium | reverse complement strand
GCAGAGGGGGCTGGGGAGCGAACCGCGGCCAGTGACTCGGACAGGGGACTCGGACAGGTGAATCGGACGGGGGTGTCGAGCGGTCGAGCGCTGACGTGCGGGACTCACCGGTCCGCTGCGGCGACGATTCCTAGAGGGCGAAAAAGGTCTCGAAGATCGCATCGCCGACGACGTTGACCTGCCGCTGAAAGCGATCGATGAATTCGTGCAGGCCCTGCTGGAGGATCTCTTCGATGTTGGTGTAGTCGAGATCGTTGCGGAGCCGGCCGAGTTGCTGCTCGGCCCGGTTCTGGAAGGAGCCGTGCTCTCCACCGGTGATGGCCAGCAGGGAGGTTTCGGCGCGGAGGAGGCAGAAGCGGATGGCGCGGGGGAATTCGCGGTCGAGGATCAGGAATTCGGCGACCCCCCGGGGGGCGATTCGCCCGACCGCCTTGCGGTACATTTCGAGCGCGCTGGCCGACTTCAGGAGTGCGGCCCACTGGTTCGTATCGAGTTGCGTCCCCCAGACGTCTTCCCCGGGGAGAAGCTGGAAGTACTTCACGTCGAGAATGCGGGAGGTCTTGTCGGCCCGTTCGAGCATCTGCCCCAGGCGGTGGAAGTGCCACGACTCGCCACGCGAGAGGGAACTTTCGGTGACCCCGGCGAGCGTGTGGGCGGCGAGCTTGATGTGGGGGAAGAAGTCGAACGGCGATTCGAGCACGCGGGCGGGGGTCGCCGAGCGGACGGTGAGATAGAACTTGTTGAGTTCCTCCCACATCGCCGAGCTGATCATGTCACGCACGGTGCGGGCGTTTTCACGGGCGGTCGAGAGGCAGCTGAGAATCGAGTTGGGGTTGTCGCGATCGAAGGTGAGGAACTGGAGGACCGATTCCTGATCTGCGGCGGGATAGCGGCTGTAGAACTGTTCCTGGTCTCCCGTGGCGTGGATGAGGGGCGCCCAGTGCCCGGCGGCCCCGGTGCCGAAATCGAGGGAGATGTTGAGATTCACATCGATGAAGCGGGCCACGTTTTCGGCCCGTTCGACATAGCGACTCATCCAGTAGATTGAATTGGCGACTCGACTGAGCATCACAACTCCCGGGAGGCTGAAGGGCGATCGACGCGGCTGGGTTCTGGGGGTGGGGGGAAGAGCCGAAGCGGGCCGGCCTTACGCGCGGGCCCCGCCCTGATCGGTCAGCACCCAGGTGTCTTTGCTGCCCCCTCCCTGGGAGCTGTTGACGACCAGGGACCCCTTGACGAGGGCGACGCGGGTGAGCCCTCCCGGCAGGATGAAGATGTCTTCGCCGTAGAGGATGTACGGGCGCAGATCGACGTGGCGGCCCTCGAGCCCTTCCCCGACGAGGGTGGGGACGCGGGAGAGGGCGAGGGTGGGCTGCGCGACGTAGTTGCGGGGGTTGGCCACGATGAGTTCGCGGTACTTGTCGAGCTGCTCGGTGGTCGCCCGCGGTCCGACGAGGATGCCGTAACCTCCCGACTCGTTGGCTGGCTTGACGACCAGGTCGCCCAGGTTGCGGAGCACATGCTCGCGGTGCTCGGGATTGGCACACAGCCAGGTGGGGACGTTGGGGAGGCTGATCTGCTCGCCGAGGTAGTACTCGATCATCTGGGGGACGTAGGCGTAGACCGCCTTGTCGTCGGCGACGCCGGTTCCCGGGGCGTTGGCGAGGGCGACGCGGCCAGCGCGATAGACATCCATCAGGCCGGGGACGCCGAGGCACGAGTCGGGGCGGAAGGTCGTGGGATCGAGGAACTCGTCGTCGATGCGACGGTAGATCACATCGACGCGCTGCAGCCCCTTGGTGGTCCGCATGTAGACGAAGCCATTGGCGACCACGAGGTCTGAGCCCTGGACCAGTTCGACACCCATCTGCTGGGCGAGGAAGCAGTGTTCAAAGTAGGCCGAGTTGTAGACCCCGGGGGTGAGGACGACGACGGTCGGTTCATCGTCGGTGGGGGGAGCGATGTGCTGCAGCATTTTGAGCAGCTGCTCGGGGTAGTCTTCGACGGGGCGGATCGAGAGCCCCGAGAAGAGCTGGGGAAAGGTCCGCTTCATGACCTCGCGGTTCTCGAGAACGTACGAGACGCCGGAGGGGCAGCGGAGATTGTCTTCGAGCACGTAGACGGTGCCGTCGGTGTCGCGGACGAGATCGGTCCCGGTGATATGGCACCAGACACCCCGCGGGGGGTTGAGCCCGATGCACTGCTTGAGGAAGTTGCGGCTGGATTCGATCATCTCGCGGGGGAAGACCCCGTCCTTGATGATCTGCTGCTCGTGGTACATGTCGTTGATGAACAGGTTGAGGGCCTTGATGCGCTGCCTCAATCCCGCCTCGATCCGCAGCCATTCCGCCTCTTCGAGGATGCGGGG
>CAIUHT010001095.1 GCA_903898975.1 uncultured Planctomycetaceae bacterium | reverse complement strand
CCGTCCTGGCCGGACAACAGCCGGCGCTCTCGTCCCCCGCGCGCCCCGACCGCCCCCACTCTCCCGCCGGCCCTCCCGACACCACCGGCCCTCCCGACACCACCGGGTTGTCTGCCCCCGACGAGGTCGACTCGCCCGCACCGAACGCCGCTCAGCCCCTCACGGATGGCTCGGGCTACAATCCGTTCCACCTCGGAAGTGGGGCGTGTGAGCTGCCGCTTCCCGATGACGTCGAACTCCTGCCAGCCGATGTCACTCGTGCCGCGGAACAGGCCCCGGGAACTGCCAGCCCCCAGCCCTGGGAATTGCCCTGCGATGGGTTCAGCGTGGTTTATTCAGCTGCGCAGCGACGGACCGCCCTGGTGGCCGGCCATCTCGCGGCATCACCCAACCCCACCGCAGAAGCGGGCCCAAGACGCCGGGAGGGCCGCCTGCCGCAAGCGTGGCAGCCAGCCCCCGGTTCGGGTCCGGACACCGGCGATCCCGAGGCTGGGCTGTTGCTTTTGGTGGGGGAGGCACTTCCGGAATTGCGCCGTGGTTCGGAGAGCGATCTCTGGCTCACAACCAACCACGTCGGCACCAGCCCCACTCCCCCGAGTGACTGGTCGCACTGGCTGAAGCTGACGCGCTCGATCGCCACCCGCTTGCGCGAGACGCAGGCCCCCGTCACGATCTGGGCGGGAGTCTGGCCGGCGGACCGAGGGGAGTCGCGGCGCGAATCGCGCGGGGCTCTTCCGAACGACAGTGCGGGCCTGTGGAAGCTCCATGCGTGGCGGGCTGTCGATCGGGTCTGCGTGGTCTGTCTCGCATGGTCCTGGTCGTCTCGCGATTCGGGATCAGCCGGGGCGGTCCGACAGATCCCCTTCACCACGCTGAGAGACTCGCTCGGCTGGTCTGTCACCGGCGGCTGGTGCGAGGTGATCGACGCCCCCGCGCTCCCTGCCGAGGGTCGGCCCGTTGACCAGATCGCCGAGCTGACCTGGCCGTCGGATCGGCCCGACCCAATTTGACGAAGCCAGCGCGGGGAGGCGTGGGCCGGGCGGGTGGGCCGGCAGGGGAAACCTGTTGGGGGAACCGGTTGGGGGAACTGGTCGGATCCCGAGGGGAGTCAGGCACCAGCGGTTCGCCCGAGGATTCCCACCGTCGCGTTTCTGTTCTTGAACCCGGAGTGCTGAGACCCCGCCATGACCATGACCCGCGCCGAGAAGCTGCGCTCCCTGAGGCAGTATTTGACGTGGCTGGCCCCCGGAGGGCAGATCGGTGAACTGCTGAGGAGCACCGGGGCCGAAGCCTTGGGAGGGGCGGCGTTCGAGTCTCAGGCCGCGCCGGCCCTGCGGGAGCAGGCCCGCGCCGGACTCGAGCAGTTGTCGCTCCACAGCGACGGTCGCGGTTTGACCGAGGAACAGCTGCTCGCGGTGGAGGCGATTATTCTGCCTCGCGAGCGCCCGGCGGTTCTCATCCAGAACAACACCTATCACATTCCCCCCGCCCCCTGGACGCATTACGCCAGTCCCCCGATCCGGCAGCGGCTGCACGCGGTCATTCCCTCGGTGGCCTGCATCGAGGTCCCCCAGCACCCCAAGGGGCCGCTGCAGGGGACCGGCTTTGTCGTGGGGCCCGACCTGATCCTCACCAACCGCCATGTCGCCGAGGCGTTCGCCAGTGGGCTGGGGCGACAAGTTCGACTGAACTACTGGCCGGGGGTGCGGGCCAACTTCCGGGGCGAATTCCAGAACCCCCAGTCAGACAACGTCGCCATCGACCGGGTCCTCATGATCCACCCGCATTGGGACATGGCCCTGCTGCGGGCTCCCGGGGTTGGACGGACGCATCAGCCCCTGCGGCTGTCGACCGAGCACCCCGACCAACTCGGGGAGCGCGAGATCGCCGTCATTGGATACCCCGCGCTCGACAGCCGGAACGACCTCGACCTGCAGCGGGAGATTTTCGACCACAAGTTCGGTGTCAAGCGGCTGCAACCTGGCAGGCTGCGGGGGCGGGTCTCGATTCGCGATCATTACGGCCATCAGGTCAATGTGCTGACGCACGACAGCTCGACCCTGGGGGGGAACTCCGGGTCCGCCGTGATCGATGTTCGCAGCGGCCTCGTCCTGGGGCTGCATTTCGCCGGCCAATACAAGCGCGCCAATTACGCCGTCCCGGCCTGGGAATTGGCCCGTGATCGCCACGTGGTCGCGGCGGGAGTGTTGTTCGCGGGACGCGTGGCCGGTGAGCCCGAGTGGATGCCCGCCTGGCGGGGATTGGAACAGGGCCGGCCCGAAGCGGCCCAGCTTCCAGCCAGCAATCTGCTGACCACGACCGCGGACCCACAGGGAGTCCGACCGACCCCAGGCAGTCCCCGCTCTGCCCCGTCGGTCATCGCGATTCAGATTGTCACCCCGAGCGAAGTCACGGTCTCGGGTGATGGGGTGATTCCCCGGTCGACAGGTG
>CAIUHT010001094.1 GCA_903898975.1 uncultured Planctomycetaceae bacterium | reverse complement strand
TTCGAAGTGATTTCCCATCGCTGTGCCAAACTCCAGCTCAACGCCAGTACAGCCCGGCGAGCCAAAGCCAACTGTCAGTGGTCCCTTCCGCTCAAGAAACTTGATGAAGACGTCCTCCCGCACGCGCCACGCGTTGTCACTCCGCAGGTGAGCAAACAGGTCTTTGGTCCTGGTGTCGGTCGCCTGGTAGTCGAGCAGTGCATTTCGAGCCTTCCCTTCCATATTCGACTGCCCAGCCAGGATGAAGACCCCGACAGGCTTGTCCGCCGCCTGCAGCGAGGGTGACCGGGTCGAACAGACAACCAGCAGGCAGGCCAGGAGCACGCAGACGGACCTGGGCATCGGAACCCTTTCGAACTGTCAGGATCAGCGAGACACGCCGGGGACTCCCTCGCGTGGCGGCTGGCCACAGGCGTTCTCTCAGCGATCTCGGCCCGGGGATGCTAATCGACTGCCTCGGCACACGACAGGCACCTCACTCGTTCGCACCTGATGCCGTCATCGATCGATTCACGAAAGGAGGTCTCCCGGCGGGACCCGTCCGGCGTGGCGCCTGTTTCGCGACGCGGACTACGTTTGCGTGGCCAGCGCGGATTATGTTCGTTAAATCGATAGGGGAAGGTCTGATGCAATCGGCCTGCCCCTCGTTTCCCTTCGGTCTGAAGGTTCTCGATCGTTGCCTCGTGGATGACGTAGCGATTCGGCAGGCGGGGGAGTGCCTGTGTTGAAAGACTGCGGTCCGCTGCAAGCGTGACAGGGGTGGCAAGCACCAGGGCGAACTGAGGGGTGAATCGCTCCGGTCCATGGGAGACATCAATCGGCCGGGACAAATCCCTTGTGTCGGGCGTGTCGAGTGACGGCAGCGCGTGGGGCGATTCGGAATGTTGCTTGTGACCCCTCGAGGAATTCCACGAACTGATGGTGGGCGATCATCGTTTGCGGGCTGTTGGGGGCGATCGTGAGAGTGACGTCAGCCCGGCTGAATTCGATATCGCCGGAGCTCTCCATTCAGGCTGGGTTATTTCTTGGGGCAACCGCTCGTCGTATGGAGTCCTGTTGAACCGTCGCTCGAAACGTGATAGCTACCGGTGTTCCTCCGAAGGAAATGAACAGGTCGTTCACCGTAGGCACACATGGTCCCAAGAGCTTGAACAGTCAGGGTGGAGTTCTTCCGTGGAACCGCAGCCATGAAGTCGATTCTTACGCAAAGAGCGACACGACGACCACAGTCGTCCGAGGATTGGAAGTTGGTCCCTTTACAACATCGCGGCGTTAATCAATCTGCACTGGCTACTTCGAACACGCATGGCGAGTGGTTCATCAAGATCTGCAGAGACCCAGGTTCGGTTCCCGACATCTGTGAACGCGAGGAATTGGCAAGTCTGCTTGGCGAGATGGCGGAGGTTCCGGTTGTCGATGCATTTTGCGTGCCAACGGCGACATTCGGGGCGGTTACCGAACTGTTTCCATTGGCTTTGGACTTGATGACCGATCGGTGTGTCGCAATGCACCGAATTGCGGGATCGACAGTCTCGCTGGATCCCGAGGGAGCAAGCAGGTTCATCCGGAGCCATCCTGACAAGCTGGCTGACATCTTCGCGTTTTCATTGTGGATTGGCGACGAGGATCGTGGTCTCGATGACGTCATGCTCGAGAATGGCTCGCTGGTCCTGATCGACAACGGGCTCTCGGGGCCAGGACGTTCCAGCGTACTCCGCAGCGCGCATCCGGCGGAGTGCCTCTACAGGCCAATCGATGTCACCAGGATGTGCTTTCCTTTCAAGAAGTCGTTCGTTGAGTTCGCAATTCGTCGACTTTCCGAGCCAAACAGGCAGCTCGCGGTACCAAAGGTCATCGATCGAATTGCTGGGCTCCGCGACACGGACTTGGAGCAGGCGGTCCTTCATTCCCAGCTTCCGCCGTGGATGGCGTCGGCGTTGGTTCAGCGTCGAGATACGCTCCGAGATGATTACGTCAAATGGCTCAAGGCTGCTGCGGACTTGAGCTGAGAGAGAAGAGATGCCAGAGAAGTGGAGCGGTTTCTGAACTGATTAGCAATTCCCGATGCAACGTGAGGAGTGACTGAGGCTCTCGGTCAACGCACCTGGCGTGGGCTTGATCGCGTGGTATGGTCAACAGCTCGTGCGTCGGGGCTTCCCATTTCATGGGACGGGCTTCGATTCGTTTGTGGCGAGAACGAACACGGCATTAGTGAACATGGTACGGTCGCAGCGTGATCAATGGCGCGGGGGTGGCGTTGGTCGGGGCTGCTTGAGGGCGACTGCCATCCAAGTGTTCGCCCGAAGCTGCCGGTGGGCGGCGTCGATACGGACTCGCGGAAGGATGAATGTCCGTCCGCGGTCCCGATTTCACTCAGACCTGGCAACGGTCTCGCCGAGGGCGACGCGAGGCACCGGAAGTTGCGCGGAACAGACCTTTTTCCCATTCGCCCGGGTCAGCGTCTGTGGCCGTTCCACGACACGCCCACTCGCTCACCCCCCCAATGCGGCGGTCGGTGCTGACCGCCATGCAACTCCACTTTGGGAATTCCGCTCAGTCCGGATACTTTTTGCCACGCCACCTGGTGAGTCGGCGCTCACGGGTCAGAATCAGCCCTGCGTTACCCACAAATCACCGGGATCCTAGAATTCTTCCTCCGGTCTTGTCCCGCCCCCGCGGTTGCTCAGCATGTCAGTCAACAGTCATTCGCTGGATCAGGCGGATCCCCTCGCTTCGTTCCGAGACCAGTTCTATCTCCCTGAGGGGAAGACCTACTTTGACGGCAATTCTCTCGGCCTGCTCTGCCGCTCCGCCGAACAGGCGGTTCTGGATGCGCTGCAGGAATGGAAAACACTCGCCATCGAGGGCTGGACCGCTGGTCAGCCTGGCTGGTTCCACCTCACCGAGCAGATCGCTGCGCAGTTGTGCCGAATCACCCATGCCCCGACGGGCAGCATCACCCTGTCCGGTTCCACCACCCTGCACCTTCACCAGGTGCTCGCCACTCTGTACCGCCGCGACGATTCTCGTCCCGGCATTCTCATCGATCGCTCCGCCTTTCCGACCGATCGCTACGCCGTCGCAAGTTTCCTGCATAGCCGGGGACTCGACCCGGCTCAACACCTTGTCGAGGTCCCAACCGATGGGGAGGGCCTGTTGCACGAGGCCGACCTGCTCGCCGCCATGCGAGGGGGCGTGCAACTGGCCATTCTCCCCTCTGTTGTCTTTACGACCGGCCAGTTGCTTGACCTGGCCCAGGTCACGGCGGGGGCTGCCGCGCTGGATGTGCGTCTCTGCTGGGACTGCTCGCACTCGGTCGGAGTGGTTCCCCTCGACCTGGCGGACCTGCGGCCCGATGCCGCGATCTGGTGCACTTACAAGTATCTCAACGGGGGGCCGGGTGCGGTGGCGGCCCTGTACCTCGATCCCCGCTGGCATGAACTCCCTCCAGGAATGGCGGGCTGGTTTGGAGCCGACAAGTCCCGTCAGTTTCGCATGGAGCCCGACCTGGTCCCCGCCGAGGGGGCCGGGCGATTGCAACTGGGCACACCGCACGTGCTGAGCCTGGCAGCGCTGCGCGGTTCGCTGGAGGTAGTAGAAGTTGCCGGTGTGGATCGGCTGCGACGGAAGTCGCTGGAGCTGACGCGGTACTTGCGGAGCCTGTTCCGGGAGAGGCTGGCCGATGCGGGGTTTGGACTTGCGACACCAGAAGCCGACGAGCGACGGGGCGGACACCTGGCGATCCGTCATTCACTGGCGCGGGGATTGTCGGTGGCGTTGCGAGGTCGCGGCTTCGTGCCCGATTATCGCGAGCCCGACCTGCTGCGCATTGCCCCGAGTCCGCTGTACTCGCGCTTCGCCGAGTGCGAGCACCTGGTCGCGGAGATTGGCCAGATCCTGGCGGACGGGACTGACCTGGCCAGCCTGTCGGGGAGCCTGGTCAGCTAGCGAAGCTGGAGACTTTCAGGGGAGGAGAGCATGGGCTGGATCGATGTGACTCGTCCACTGCGGGAGGACCTGGCCGGGTGGCCGGGAGATACGCCAGTTCGGCTCGAGCAGCGTTGGAGCCGGGGGAGGGGCGACTCCGTGACGGTTGGCCGGTGGCAGCAGAGCCTGCATACCGGCACCCACTGTGATGCGCCGATCCATTTTCTGACGGACGGGGCCGGTGCCGAGGGGCTGGATCCGACACTGCTGTGTGGACCGGCACTGGTGGTGGAGGCCCGGGGCCGGGAGTTGATCGAGCCGGAAGCGATCGACTGGGGCCAGCCGCTGCCATCCCGGGTGCTGCTGCGGACCGACGGGTGGCCCGACTCGCGCAGGTTCCCAGATCGGATTCCGGTCTTGAGCCTCGAGACGATCCAGCGGCTGGCCGAGTTGGGTGTGCGAGTGCTGGGCGTGGACCTGCCGAGTGTCGACCCGCTCGACTGTCCCCGGCTGGCCAACCACCACGCGCTGCACGGTGCGGGCATCGTGATCCTGGAGGGGCTGGATTTAACGCAGGTCACCCCCGGTCACTACGACATGCTGGCACTCCCCCTGTTGATGCCGGGAGCCGACGGAGCCCCCGTGCGGGCACTCTTGCGGAAAGCGACGGGGGCTGGCTGAGCAGCGGAGGCGCGCCAAGGGAAAGCAGGGGGGGGCGACAGCGGGGGACAGCCGACAGACAGCATTCGTGACAGTCTCTGTCGCAGTCGCGAAACGGTGTTGGCGTTGGCTCGCAGTTCGGCGAATCAGTCGAGGAGCTCGTCGGTTTCCGCGAGGACTGCCTCGAGCAGCTAGGCCGCTTTCAGTGGCTCGGCGGATGTCCGCTAGGCCACTTGCTCGTCTGTGGAGAGTCGACCAAAGAACTGCCGGAGATCGCGCCGGCTCTTGTGGCTGCCACGGTGGATGCACAGGAGTTTGGAGAGAGCGGCATCGAGGCGGGAGACGATGGCAATTGAGCTGCTGGGAAAAACCTCCGCCAGGACCGAGCGGTTCAATTCACCCGGGATGAGTTCTCGGGGGTATACGGCAAGTTGCAGGACTTCGAACTGGTCGAGCGATGGAAACGGCTTGCCAGTGTGAATTGCGGTTCTCATGCTCGGTTCATCGGTGAAGTAACCTGCGGCGCGAATGCCGTTGGCCAGATCCTCAACAAGGGATTGCCCCAACCGATCGATGACGATGTCGATATCCTGGGTGAGCCGGGGTTCGCCCCAAGCGACGCTGACGACTCCCCCGGTCAGGTGATGACGAATCTCGAAGGCTTTGAGGATGGCGATGAAGCGTTCGACGGTGCCTCGAAAGGCCTCAGTCGGAAGCATCAGCCAGCGTCTTTTCGATCAACCTCCGGAGGGGCTGTTCGTGGCCGTACATGCGGAGGGCGATTTCAAGTCACAGTCGGGCGTCGGAGAAGGGCCTTTCTCGGCGAGAACCTGACGCATGATCCAGTCGCGAGATCAGCGAAACATCTCGGCGGCGCGTGCGAACTTGACGTGGATCGGCATCGAATCGACCAGTTTGTTGTATTTTTGCTGAACGTCCGACACGCGAGGCAGCGCTCCACAACAGCGATAGGCGGACGGAGGGGTACCAGTCGGGGGATGAGCGTCCAGCAAAGTCGACAGAGACAAACGGCCCCCACACGGATGTACGATCCCCATTCATCGCGGGGTTTCAGTGCAAAACGATCGTCGTCGGCCTGTCGAAGTTTCGGTTTTCGAATGGAGGGACCCTCCGAATTTGGTCGGAGGGCCGCATTCCGAGCTGACGGGCAGATTTCCGGGGGGATTGGAGGCGAGTGGGTATTGCGGAGGATGAGATTCGAGGGGCTTCCTATGTCGATTACGTAAATTGTGTGCCGAAGGGTGCAGCAGCGTGGCTAATAAAAAAAGCCGGTGTCGAATCTCTTCGACACCGGCTTTTAAGTGGCGGGAAACTAACTCCTCTCGAACCAGAGAAGAGACCACTCTCCGCACCCCTCATCGACGCAGGACGTTGGTTGCGAGAGTCGGGAATCAACCGACTGGCGTTGAAGTTTCACGGCCGCCCCACTGCGAAGAATCGATTTGAGTTCATGTCCATGCTATCGTTGGGGGAGTAACTGCAACTGCTTGGCGACGCCGCCATCAAACTGGAATTCTTCACCCAGCAGCTCGATTAGCTGATCCGCCGTTATCGCCGAGCAATGAAGCAAGCGCTCCAGGCTCCTCTATAACTAACCCTCTAACTCCGCGAACGGAACGCTTCGTATAGAGCTTCGTGATGGTCATTCCCTCGCGGACGTAGTAGCTTTCATAACGCTCCGACGTACCCGTGCGCTGAACAAAAGCTGCAAGCTCGCCCGTTTCGCCGCCGCCTAACTTCCGCGGCAGGTGGGATCGGATCCGAATTGCGACGATCTCCTCCGCAAGATACTTGCGTCGAATAATATCCAAGGTTGCTTGATCAAAGCTCGATTCATCAAGAGTCGGCAATCGTGATTCCCCGAGCAATTAAGTGGCATGACAATTCGGAATCTCTTTGAGGCAATCCGTGGCAAACTTGATCGGTGGAGCAGAAGCCGATTTGAGGGTGACTTTGCCGTTCCATTTCAGCCCATCACAAATCGAAAAAATCGAAGTGGAGTCGACGCGCCATTCTTGACGTTGGCCAGAGGGTCATGGCCCTGATATAGTAACGTCTAACTCTCCTTTGATGATTGGCAGAAAGAAGTTCACAACCACCAACCGCAAAAGACTTTCGGCTCGTAGCTCATCGGCCACATACGGTACAACGACCGACAAGCCAGATTCTTGGTTTCGAGTGAATTTCCACTCGCGGCGAAACTTCTTCAGTTCATCCGCAGCTTCAATCGCAAGCGGCGTTCCGGCATTTCCCGCCCCAGAACACCAGAACCCCTCTGCCGCATACTCAAGTTCTTGGTGGCGATGGATTTTTAGTACCGCTTGCCCCGTTGGCAATTCGCGTTGATCCATTGCGCGAACTGTGAGCCCAAACATGCAGCCGACACGACTAGCAGCGCCCTAAAGCGTTTTACCCAGCCCCCAGCGTCCCAGATCATCGCCTGTCTTCCCGCTACGACCGATGTTGCCCCAAAACCAAAAGAAGTCCTGTCGGTCTTTGGAAGGGGAGCGACACCGTCCTTGGCTTGGATCGACAGGGTGTCGCCATCGTCGATGAACCGATACGACGGCACCCGGCCTCAGCCTGGAGCGCATGCGTTCCAGTTGGCGGCCGGCGTCAGCGTTTAGATGTGTCCGGCGCC
>CAIUHT010001093.1 GCA_903898975.1 uncultured Planctomycetaceae bacterium | reverse complement strand
GGCCGATGTTTTTCCTGCTCAATGATCTCGCGGACGCCCTCTCGGTCGATCCCGACAACCCGGCTTTGCCTCTCAATCCGATTCATCCCCGCAACAAGGGGGAAAAGCTGGTGCTGGCGGTCTTCCCCTCCACGGGCAACGTGCAGACCTTTCCGATTGATCCCACCGACGCGATCAACAACTCGACTGGCGCCGCGACCCCCGATGGGCTGCCCGACGATCTCTTCAGCTTCGCCCGACGCGCCTCGGCAGCCAACTGAACTGCAGCCACCCCGTCCCCGCGCACCACTGGCCTGTCCTTGGGCCAGCTTGCCTCGTCCGCCTGAGACTCGCCGGAACTCAGCCTGGCTTCCCCAGCCAGTGGCTGCGTGGTTGCCGACTGAGCCTCTTGCCTCTCTGGGCCCGGTCGTCTGACTCAGCCAGGTCCCGTTCCTCTGCCTTCTTGAAAGTGGTTCCATGCTTGCCGCCGTGGCCTTTGATTTTGGCAACGTGCTGTGCCGTTTCAGCCACCAGCAGGCGTGTGACCAGATTGCCCAACTCGCCACTCGCGACGCCACCCCCGAGTGCGTCCGCGACCACATCTACACCCAACGGCGGATGGACCAGTTGGAGGACGGCCGGCTCAATCCCGACCTCTTCCTCGCCGAACTGGGCGACCGCTTTGGAATCTCGGACCTCGAACGGCTCCGCCGCGCGTACCGCACCATCTTTCAGCGGGTGGAACCGACCTGCGACCTGATCGCCCGGGTTCAGCTTCCCAAGCTGCTCGCCAGCAACACCGACCCCCTGCACTGGGAGGAGATCTCGGTGCTGTTTGGTCCCGACCTCGATCACTTCACCCCTCGGGGGCTGGTCCGGTCGTACGACGTGGGAGTCCGCAAGCCCGACCCGCGGTTTTACGCCGGTCTGCTCGACCGCGCCCGCGACCTGCTCGCCCGTCCCGATCTGCCCGCCGAGAGCCTGCTCTTCGTCGATGACATGCCCGAGAACTGCGAAGCCGCACTCGCCTGCGGCCTGCAGGTGCACTGCCATCTCAATCACGACACCGCCACCCTCGCCCAAGTCCTGGCCCGACACGGCGCGCTCGCGTAACCCCCGCCCGTGAGACCCCGGGACCCCTCTCCAGTTCGCACTCTCACCTTCGCGCCCTCCGCCCCATTCGGGCCGAATCTGCGAACCTTGTGAGGGACGCTGGCGAGGTTTTTATGCCGCGACGCGGGCTCGCTTGCGCAGTTGTCGCAAGACCTGCTGTGCGATCAGGGCCGGGTCGAGGGGGTGCTGTGGCTCTGCCGTCGCCCCCGCTTCTTCGGTCTCGTCCCCGGTGAACAATTCGGGAATTCCCAGCCTCAGCAACCGAGCGGTCTGCCCCGGGTGATCGGCCAGCCACTCCGCCACTGCCGCCCCGAAGCCTCCGAGCAGTCCATGGTCTTCGACCGTGACCACCAGCCGGGTCGCTTCGAAGGCCGACAAGAAAAAGTCCTGGTCAAGCGGTTTGACCGTCGGACAGCTGGCCACCCCGGCGGAGAGCCCAGCCGCGGCCAACCGCTGGGCGGCCGCGACCACCCTGGGGAGCGCCTCGCCTGTCGCCACCAGCGTGACATCGGTCCCGACCGACAGTGTTCGGACCCGGCCCAGGCGGACATCACCCGGGGTCGCGTCCTCCCGTTCGGCGAAGGTGCGAGGCAGCCTCAGATAGGTCGGGGCGGGACGCGCAAGAGCCCCCCGGAGCAGGGACCGCCATTCGTCCCGATCGGCCGGGCAGGCGAGCGCGAAGTGCGGAAGCGGTCGCAGGAAGGCGAGGTCGTGGCGGTGCCGCGGTCGAGCCCCCTCGTCCACCGGGGGAGTCCCCAACAGCAGCACGCGAGCCCGACGGCGGGAGATCTGTTCCTCGATCACTTCGAGGCAACGGGTGGCCCAGGCGGTCGCTGGGGCACAGACCACGGGCTTCAATCCCGACAGTGCCATGCCGACCGCCTGCTGAATGAGCCGGGGCTCGGCGGTCTGCCAGGCGAAATACCGTTCGGGAAACAGCCGGGCGAACTCAGCGAGGCCCGGCCGGCCCGCTTCGGCGGCCAGCAGCACCAGCTTGGAATCCTGGTTGGCAGCCTGGACCAGATCGGCGACGAAGCAGTCGGTCATGAACACCTGCATGCACGATGGAGGGAGTCGAGCCGGAAGACAGGCCCAAACGGGGAGTGCGGGGCGAAGCGGACCTGAAAGACAACGCGGCACAAGGGACCGGCAACGATTCGCGGGAAGAGGCGACAACTTCCCCGAAAAACGTTGCGGGCCGGAATCGGGCTGCCAGGAAAAAAAGCGAGCCGATGCCAGGTTCCACGAGGGCCTGGCATCGGCCCACCTGAGGAGGTTTGGGGCCGCGGGGTTACTTCACCCGGGTTTCGCCCGAGGTTTTCGCCACCTTGGGCTTTTTCCACTTCTGGTATTCCGGCGACTTGACGAAGTCGGCGTACTCGGCGTTGCGGGTCACATCGCCCACGTCGACCTGAAAGTCGGTCGCCAGCTTGTCGAGCGTCTTCACCGCCTGGGCGTAGTTCTGTTCCCGCAGGCAGACGGTGACCATCGCCCACCAGGCGTCGATCAGCGTGTCATCGGCGGCGATCGCCTCCTCCAGCAGCTTGCGGGCCGAGGCATAGTCTTGCTGGGCCACGTGCATGTCGGCCAGCACAACGTTCAGGTACGGGTCGCCACCAACTTCCTTCTTGAGCCGGCCGATGGCCTTCTGGAACAGCTCGTACTTCTGACCCGAGAGATAGCTGGGAAGGCATTGCAGGTCGCCCGCGAAGTCGCGGGGGTCAGACTTCTTCAGTTCCGTCAGCGCCAGTTGCTGGGTGGTGTCGTCGATGAGGGTCGAGGCATACAGCCGAACCAGCATCACTCCCTTTTCCTTCTGGACGGTCGCGGGGAGCTTGGCGTAGAGGGCGAGGCAACCCTCGGCATCCTGTCGCCCCGCGCGGTCGGAGTATTCCTTGACCATTTTCCCGGCCTTGGCCATGTCGAGGTCGCGACCCTGCAGTCCCTTGAGCCACTCGGGAGCCTGGTGGGCGGCCGAGATGATCATCGCCCGGCGGATCATCGACGACAGCATCTCACCCGAGCCATAGATGTAGATGTCGACCACCTTCAGTTTTCCATCGACTCGTCCGATGACGTAGTCGTGGTAGTTGAACCCGGCATCATCGGGGAGGACCATGCGGAACAGCGCCCGCACATCGCGGCCCACTTCGTGCACCTTCACCAGGGCGTAGCTCCCCCCGGTAGTGGCCGACTTGATGACCTGGCCCGAGAAGCCGGTCTCTTCATCCTGAGGATCGCGGAACTCGGCGAGAAATTTCCCCTTCGACTTGGGGGGAATCTGGAAGCCCTGCGAGGCGACCGCCGAGATCCGTTCCCAATCGATGTTGCGATTGAAGTCGGCGAGTTTCCCTTCGTCGATCGCGGTCCCGAGCGACTCGAGGAATGTGCCGACCTCTTCTCCCGAGAGGAGGTCGAGGTTCTCTTCATCAACCTGCGCGGGCTTGGATGACGCCTTGATCTGGGCCCCGGGAGGATTGGCCCCCTTGGTACCGGCAGCATTCGCCCCGGCCTTGGTCGCTCCCCCGGCGGCCGAACCTGCGGGAGCGGCCGCACCAGCCCCGGCCCCCTTGGTGGCGGTGCCACTCTTCGACTTGGTTGACTGCTGAGCCCAGGCGGGCTGCGTTCCGCCCGCGGCGGAGAAGGCTCCCGCCGCCAGGCACCCGGCCAGCATCAGCCGGCCCATGCGGGGAAACCACCAGCCCATCGACTCCGAACCATGTGTCGCCATCTGCCAGCATCCTTGCCAAGTTGTTCGGTGAAGCCCGCCAGGTCACCTCCCCGACCGGGCCGCGGCGGAAACTACCCCAAACCGGCCTCGCAAGGCCAGACCGGTTTTTGAGTCCTCGCGAGAGGGCCCCGAGAGCCACCTGCGGGAGACGCGATGGTCGCGGGCTGGCGTGCGTCTGCGGCCTGCCGGTCAGCGCCGCACAGTCCTTGACGGGCTGGGGACCTAGCCCGGCGTCAACTGCAGGCGGCAGGGAACCGGCGACCAGCAGAATCTGGGCGGTTTGGGAATTTGCGGGCGTTGCAGCCCTGGTCAAGCAGATGACACAGTGGCTCACGGGGTTGGGTCGCCCGGATTCCAGCGGGTGAAACTTGAGAGAAAAAACTGGAATGGACAGGACGCGGCCCGTTTTTACAATCGGCCCCCCACAGTCGGGTTCCGCGCGGGGGAACCGCGCGCCCGAACCGTGTCCTGGAGGTGTGCCATGCACTCCCGTAATGCTTGGTTGCTGGTGCTGATGACGCTGGGTGCCTGCGGGTGCCAGTCGTATTACCCGTACGGTTACGCCGGAACGGGCCCCTATCCCACGGCACCCGCCGGTGGATTTGTGCCACCCCAGGGGGCCTACGCCCCGGCCCAGGGGACCTACGCCGTCCCGCAGGGGGCCTCCATGGCCCCCCCGCTGACCTATTCGCCCACCCCTGCCGTTCCGCGGACCTATCAGCCCGCCCCGGGGGGCGTGGTCTCGGGCCAGGTGGGGACACCCACCCCGGCGGGAGCGCGGGGCTACCAGCCTGTCCCGGCACCGACGCAATCGCGCGGCGCGGCGGTCCCGACCACTCCCATCAGTCAACCGGGTGGCACAGTCGAGGCCCCTGTGCCCAAGCCGGTCGAGCCCCGCACCATCCCCGACAGTGTGGGCGACTCGCTGCGCAGCGATGATGCCGATGAAATCAAGGGAGCGAGCCGCGAAGCGA
The DNA here is from genome assembly GCA_903898975.1 of uncultured Planctomycetaceae bacterium. Lineage (GTDB taxonomy): Bacteria > Planctomycetota > Planctomycetia > Planctomycetales > Planctomycetaceae > UBA10511. The sequence continues at coordinate 1,408 of CAIUHT010001093.1, read as the reverse complement.
ACCCCGCCACAACCAGCCCCCGCCGGTCCTCCGACGCGCTGACCGATGAGACCGCCGACGAAATCGAGACCACCGACTACGACGGCTTCGCCCCGCCCCGTTCGCCCATCCGCCGCACGTCGGGCACCGCCGAGTCGACCCGGCGGCTCAAGAAGTCTCCCTACAGCCATGACCCGGGCTACCGCAAGCTGTCGGGCATTGTGACGCAGGATCCGCAGACGCTCGAGTGGCAGTTGAAGTACAACCCGCGCGAAGATGACGACTACGGCGGGACGCTGACTCTCTCGGGCGACGAAATGCTCGAGAACCTGGTCGAAGGGGACGCGGTCGTGGTCCATGGCAAGATCGATCCCCGCGACCCCGATCGCTTTGGCCGCCCGCGGTACAAGCCCGATCCCAACCGGCTGAAAATCCTGATCGATCCCGACAGCGACGGGCGCTGACCCACCCCTCGGCTCTCACGCCGAACAGTCCATCACCGCGCAGGCAACAACCCGGCGGTCCAGGGCTCGGCAGTCCGGCGGAACGTTATTCCGGCGCAGCGCCGTCAATCGCCCGCCGCGCCGGCTCAGGTTGCGAGATCTTCCAGCGACCCGGTGTGCGGTGAACTGGGCGACCAGTACGTCACGCCGCTGAGTGATGTCGGCGGCCCGCAATCTCCTCTCTAGAATGGGTGGAGAAGAATCCACTGACGGACGGGGGGCCGAAATGGACAATGAATCTGAAGAGCAGGATCACCTCAGCCGCATTGTGACGGAACTCTCGCTCGTGCGGGCGGGACAGCGGTCCAATGATCCCGAGACCGAGCAGCTGCGCAAACGGGAACAGTTTTTTCGCCGATATCGCTGGGCCATTCACCGCTACCTCGGGTCGCTGCTGCGGAGCGACACCCTCGCCGACGAAGCGTTCCAGCAGTTCGCCCTGCTGTACCTCGAGGGTCGCCTCGCGGGCTACGACCCCAACCGGGTCCCCTTCCATGTCTACTTGAAAACGGTCTTGCGGAACGAGGCGTTGCGCCTGCTGCGTCGTGGCCAGAAGTCGGTGGAACTGGGGTCGGACGCCGAGGCGGTGGTGGACGACTACGACTCGGCGGCGAACCAGTTTGACGAAGCCCTGCGGGAGCAACTGGTCGCCCGGGCGATGCAGGTGCTGAACCAGGAAGAGCAGCGGGGCGAGCATCACGATCACTCGATTGTGCGACTGCTGTCCGAACTGCCCCGCACTTTGGGACGAAAAGCGTCGGCCACCGACGTCGCCGACCTGCTGGCCCGGCTGACGGGGGAACGACCACAGCCCGAGGCCGCCCGCCGCAGGCGGTCCCGCGCCAAACGCCGACTGGGCGACCAGCTCTACCAGACAGCCTGCACCTTCCTCGACAACCCCGCCCCCGAGCGGGTCGAGGAACTGC
>CAIUHT010001092.1 GCA_903898975.1 uncultured Planctomycetaceae bacterium | reverse complement strand
GGTGCCAATCTGACAACGGCGACCATTGACCTCTCGAAGCCGCTGGCCGAACAGTGAACACCCGTGCATTTTAATCCAACGCCAGATTGCTTGCAACACGAGGCGGCCGCCGACGAAAGCCCGGCGATCGAGGTTCTTGAGCGACTCCACATCAGCGACAGATTGTAAAACCGGTCGTCCCGCCCCCCCAAGCCATCTCCCCAAAAACGATACATATGATCCGTAAATCTGCGGTTTGCTTTCCCGTTGTAGTTGACCCGGCCTTTGGCATTCGTAAAACTTCCGTTATGCGTACTGCGTCTGTCGGTCCATACCGATGTCGCCACGCGAGTTCCTGCCTGACACCTCTTCCCGCCTCCCGACCCCAGCCACTCCATGTCCCCTGCCACGGGCGTGCGCCGCTTCGTGCTGTTTGTCGCCTGGGCCACCTTCTGTGGTGGGTGGGGCACCGGCCTGTTGGCCGCCGAGACTCCTGCCGGGCCGACGTTTGAAAACGACGTTCAACCGCTGCTCACCCGGCATGGTTGCAACTCGGGCCCCTGCCACGGAAAGTCCCGGGGCCAAAACGGCTTCGCACTCTCCCTGCTCGGCTTCGATTCCGACTTCGATTTCGCCGCCCTCGTGGGTGAAGGCCGCGGGCGCCGCAATTTCACCGCCGCCCCCGAAAGCAGCCTGCTGCTGCGGAAGGCGACTGGCCAGGTTCCTCACGGTGGTGGCAAACGGATCGAGGTCGACAGCCCGCACTATCAACTCATTCGCGAGTGGCTGGGCAACGGCGCTCCCCGCACTCCCGACTCGGCCCCCAAGCTGGCCCGGGTCGTGTGCGAACCGACCTCGCAGATCCTCGCCCCGGCGGCCAGTTTTCAGCTGAAAGTCTTCGCGGAATACTCCGATGGCAGCCGCCGCGATGTCACCGACGTCGCCGCCTTCCAATCCAACGACCGCGCCTACGCCGCCCCCAGCAACGAGACCGCCGGTCTGGTGACCGCTGGTCCCATCGCGGGCGAAGCGGCCATTATGGCCCGCTACATGAACACCATCACCGTCTGCCGGGTGATGATCCCGCTGCCGGGCGACGCCCCCGAGTCGGCCTACGCCGCCCTCCCCCGCTGGAACCCGGTCGATGACCTGGTCTGGAAGAAACTGAAACTGCTGGGGCTGCTTCCGTCGGGTCTAGCCAGCGACAGCACGTTCCTGCGACGGGCCCATCTCCGCATCATCGGCCGACTGCCCACCCTGGAAGAGACCCGGGCGTTCCTCGCCGACGCCAGTCCCGACAAGCGGGCACAACTGGTCGACCGGTTGCTCGAACGGCCCGAATATGCCGATTTCTGGGCCAACAAATGGGCCGACCTGCTGCGGCCCAACCCCTACCGCGCCGGCATGAAGGCGGTCTGGAACCTCGATGCCTGGCTGAGGCAGGCGTTCCGCAAAAACCAGCGGTATGACGAATTCGTCCGCGAACTCTTGACCGCCCAGGGCAGCAGCTGGCGGCACGGGGCCGCCGTCGTGTTCCGCGATCGCCCCGACACCGTCGAAATTGCCTCTTCCGTCAGCCAGCTCTTCCTCGGCGTCCGGCTGGAATGTGCCAAGTGCCATCACCACCCGTTCGAGGTCTGGAGCCAGGACGACTTCTACGGCTTCGCCGCATTTTTCTCGCGCATCGGTCACAAGGGCCAGGGACTGTCGCCCCCCATTTCGGGCGGAGAAGAGATGATCTTCTCGGTCCCCTCGGGTCGGCTCTTGCATGGCCGGACAGGGGTCGCCGTCGAACCCCGTCCACTGGCGGGCGAAAACCTGACCATTCCCGAAGACCAGGAT
>CAIUHT010001091.1 GCA_903898975.1 uncultured Planctomycetaceae bacterium | reverse complement strand
GATCCACCGCCTCGCGGCGAATCTGGTTCAGCACACTCTTCGGCACCATCACGGGCAATTCGGGCACCGTCTCGGCACTGTCGCCCCCACCCAGTTCCCGCAGTTCGACCCCCCCCAGCGTGAACGGGGTCCCCCCCAGCCGGCCCAACTGCTGTTCCGCCAGTGCGGTCGTCAGGGGATGCCGAATCGCCGCCGCCACCGGCTCGGGGGTCTCGACCCGCGCGGTCACCCCGTCGGGATCGACCAGTTCCAGTCGCAACCGATCTCCCGCCGAGGCGAAGACCCGCACGGTCACCGGAACCCGCTGCACCACCACCTGGGGGGCGTAGGTCTGTTCCAGCCGTTTCCGCAGGCGCGGGTCGTCCGTCCGCCACACCCGGGCCCCCACGGCAATCCCCCGCAGGTTCACATCGCCACTGCCAAAGGCGAGCGCCAGCGAGCGGTCGGCGTCCCCCAGCGCCTCGACCTCGAAGATCCGGCCTCCCTGCTCGTCCTGTTCGGGATGGCCCTGGTCGAACACCACCCCATCCCCTGGTTTCAATTCGACCAGCGGGCCGGGGCTCGGTCGGCTCACAATCACCCGGTCGTGTTGAATCCGGCGGACCTGCCCCACGAACACGCCGCGATGCTTGGGGAACCGCCCCTCGACCAGTTCCTGGTGGTCGATCCCCTTCAGGAAGCCCGAGGTGAAGCCGCGCGAGAAGCTTTGCGCCAGGTCGGTCTGCTGCGACTCGGTCAGTTCCAGGCGACGTCCTGCGCGAGCCGCTTCGAGCGCCTCGCGATAGGTCGCCGTTGTCATCGCGACATACTGCGGGCTCTTCAACCGCCCTTCGATCTTCAGGCTGCAGACCCCGGCCGCCAGCAGCTCGGGCACCAGGTCCCACGCCGCCAGGTCCTTCGGACTCAGCAGGTACGCCTGCTCGCCCAGGTCGCGCAGCTGGCCATCAACAATCAGCTCATACGGCTGCCGGCACGCCTGGGCACACTGCCCGCGGTTCGCGCTCCGCCCCCCCAGCGCCTCGCTGGTCAGGCATTGGCCGCTGTAGGCGACGCACAGCGCCCCATGGACGAAGACCTCGATTTCGGTGCTGGTCTCCTGGGCAATCCGTCCGATCTCGGCTATCGACAGTTCCCGCGCCAGGATGACCCGTTCGACCCCCAGTTCCCGCACGAATTCCACCCCGCTGGCATCGGTCAGCGTCATCTGGGTGGAACCATGAATCGCCAGCGACGGGGCCAGTTCGCGGATCAGCGTCACCAGTCCCAGGTCTTGCACAATGACGGCATCGACCCCCGCCCGGGCGATGGCGGCCAGGTATTCGGCGGCCCGCTCGAGTTCGCCCGCGAATACCAGCGTGTTGAACGTGACATAGCCCCGCACACCGAACGAGCGCAGCAGGCGCATCGTCTCGGGGAGCGATTCGAGGGTGAAATTGGTGGCCCGATGGCGGGCGTTGAAGTCGTCCAGCCCGAAATAGACCGCATTGGCCCCGTTGTTGATCGCCGCGCGGAGTGCTTCGAGATCACCCGCGGGGGCCAGCAGTTCGGCAAACACTCCAGACGTCACACGCTCAGAAGCCGGCATTTCGGGGGGCATTTCGACGGGGCAGGGGAGAGGGCCAAGGCAAATCGGGAGCGACAACAACCGGCAGCGATCGCCACCCCGCCTCCGACCCCCAAGGGGGGCACGTCCACAACACAAATCACGCAGACAGCACCGCCTGCGAACCACCATCTTAGAGCACCTCTCCCCAGAAGTCTCTGACGACCCACGTCCCCCCTCTCCCGCGAAACCAGCCCCGCCAAGCACAACCGACACCGCCGCGGGGG
>CAIUHT010001090.1 GCA_903898975.1 uncultured Planctomycetaceae bacterium | reverse complement strand
CTCCCGAGTTCCTCAAGTTCTTCCAGAAGGAAACGCTCACGCCTGCCCCCTGGGAGCAGACGCTCTGGCGGATGCACGACTGCCCGGACTGGGCCGGCAATCTTCGTCACTGCCCGACCATCGCCTACTCGGGCGAAAACGACACCCAAAAGCAGGCCGCCGACATCTTGGAGTCGGCTCTCGCCAAACTTGGCATCGAGCTGGTGCACCTCATCGGTCCCCAGACCGGACACTCGTACCATCCCGCCGTCCGGGACGAGATCGAGCGGCGGTTCAACGCCATCGTCGCCCGGGGCCGCGACCGAGCCCCCCGCGAGGTCCACTTCACCACCTACACTCTCCGCTACAACCGCTGCTTCTGGGTGACCGTCGAAGGACTCGCCGAACACTGGCAGAAGGCGACCGTCGACGCCACCTGGACCTCGGGCAACTCGCTCACGGCGACCACCAGCAACGTCACCGCCCTGACCTTCGCACTCCCTCCCGGGGACGCCACGGGAGACCCCACCCGCCCTGTCGAACTCACCATTGATGGCCAGGCTCTCGCCGCTTCTCCCCCCCGCTCCGACCGCTCGTGGAGTGTCGCGCTTACGAAGAGCCCCGCGGGCTGGCAACTGGGACGCCCCGCCGCCGCGACCCGCAAACAGCCCGGACTCCAGGGGCCGATCGACGACGCCCTGATGGACTCGTTCGTCTTCGTCACCCCCACCAGCCCGGGCGACAACCCCGCTGTTGATCAGTGGGTCGCCTCCGAGCAGGCCCGCGCCATTGAACACTGGCGCCGCCAGTTCCGGGGCCGCCCCCGCGTGGTGACCGACGCTGAACTCACCCCCGAACTTATCGCCGGCAACAACCTGATTCTCTGGGGCACACCCCGCTCGAATCGCGTTCTCGGGCAAGTGGCCGAACGCCTGCCCATTGCCTGGAAACCGGCCGAAATCAGCGTCGGCCGCCAGTCGTTCCCCGCCGCGCACCACGCCCTCATCCTCTGCGCCCCCAATCCCCTCAACCCGGCCCGCTACGTGGTGCTGAACAGCTCTTTCACCTACCGCGAGTACGACTATCTCAACAACGCCCGGCAGGTTTCCAAGCTCCCCGACTGGGCGGTTGTCGACCTGCGCACTCCTCCGGGCGTCCGCTGGCCGGGCAAGATCGTTGCCGCCGACTTCTTCAACGAAGCCTGGCAACTCAAGCCCGCCCAGTAGTCTCCCCGCCGCGGCCAACCCGGGGAGCGGGCTCACTTCCCGCTCCCCACGGGGGGCCGTCCTTGTTGTCCGCTTTCGGGCAAGTCTCTCCCGGTTCCAGTTCCCTCCTCGACGGAAAACTCCCGCCCCACGTGAAACCGCAGCGCGTCACCGTCTACTGTGCCTCGAGCAACCAGGTGCATCCCGAGTTCCACGCCGCCGCCCGCCGGCTGGGTGAGCTGCTCGCCCAGGCTGGCGTCGCCATCGTCTACGGCGGGGGACGGATCGGCTCCATGGGACAACTCGCCGATGGGGCCCTCGCCCACGGCGGGACGGTCGTGGGGGTCATCCCCGGCTTCATGCAGGAGATCGAATGGGGGCATCCCGGACTCTCCGAGCTGATCATTGTGGACGACATGCACGGTCGCAAGCGGCGCATGCTCGAACAGACCGACGCAGTCATCGCCCTCCCCGGGGGGTGCGGCACTTACGAAGAACTCTTTGAGGCCCTGACTCTCAAACGCCTCGGATTGTTCGACCGCCCCATCCTGATGGTGGACGCCCGCGGTCACTTCCAGCCCCTTCGGCAGCTGCTCGAGCAGTTTATCGCCGAGCGGTTCATGTCAGACCGCCATCGCGCCATGTGGCAATTCGTGAACTCCCCCGATGAGGTCCTGTCCACCCTCGCCAGCTTCCCCCCGTGGGGCCTCTCCGCGCAATCCGCGGTCCTCGCCTGATCGGCCCCCGACGGCCACCTTCACATGAACACCTCCCCAACGCCCGGTCGATCTCCTCTCCCCGGCCCACCAGCGACTCCGGCCCCCGCTCCCGGCCTCGCCGCCGGTGACGGTCGCTCATCCGGTTCAGTCCCCTCAGCAGGTGCTGGTCCCGAGTTCTTTCCGCCTCCGCTGCCCGTCCCCCCCGTCGCGGGACTCTGCACCTTGAATCAGGCCATTCAGCCGGGCATGGCGGTGGAAGAGTGCGTGGCCTGGCTCAAGCGCCTCCACACCCTCTTCCGTGACCTGCACCTCATTCTTGTGGGACGCATCACGTCGGAGCCCTGTTTTGAGCTGAAAACTGCGTTCAGTCTGCACGCCTGGCTCTGTGCCGAGCAGGCCACCGCCCTCCGCAACCGAGTCTCCGAACTCCGCGAGCCCCCACTCGGACTCGATCTCCCTCCCGAACCCGGTCTGGCCTGGGCTCTCGACGAACTCCGAGCCGCTCCCGGCACCGCACTGTTCTGCACCGCCCTCTACGGCGCCGTGCTCCCCACACTCCGTCAGTCGCTGGTCAGTTACTGTGCCGTTTCCCAGCCCCTGGCCGATGCTCCCAGCCTGCGCCTGGTGCGTCACGCTCTGCTCGACCTCGACGACATGCTCGATTTCGGCCGCCGACTGCTGCTGGGTTGGGAGCAACTTGCGCCACCCCCGTGCGATCCCTCCCTGGCCAGCACCTGGACCGGCGAACTGCAGCAGGCCTTCTCCGCGTCCGGATTGCTCGCGGGCACGCATCGCCCCCCGGGTGCCGACCCCAGTCCCGATTCGACCATCGCCCGTCAGCCCCCCCTCCCGGCTCGCCGGTTCTCGCAAACCCCTTGGCAATTCGATCCGCTCCCCCGCCGCGATGCCCGCTTCCGCGATCCTTACAACGGAGGGGTGAATCCCGAGGCGTTTCTGTACGACCCCGCCTTCCTGGCGCGCGACAAGACGCTGATGCTCTTTTACAAGCGCCTGCGCGAAATCGATGTCCCGGAAATGATGGCCAGTATCCTGGTGGAATCGCGCGATAAACCGTGGGAATTCCTCCACGCGATGACCCGCCAGCTGTGGGATGAAGCCCGCCACTCCCTCATGGGGCAGGTCGGGTTCGTCGCCCTCGGCATCGACTGGACACAAATCCCGGTCAACTTCACCTGGTCGCTCAACCTCAATACTCAACTGACCGCCCAGGAACGGCATGCGGTGCTGTTCTTCATCGAGCAGGGGCTGATGCCCCGCACCGGCAAACGTTTCGAATGGGAGGTGGCCCAACAGTCGGGGGTCCCGCTCGCTGCCACCTTCCAGGACTTCGACTGGGCCGACGAGGTGCTTCACGCCCAGATTGGTCGCGAATGGTACGTCACCGACTTTCCCGATCTGAATCACGCACTCGCCTACGGCGACCGTTGCTGGTCCCGCGTGATGAGCCATTGGCGGGAATACCTCGACCAGGGTTTGACCCAGCACCACAACTGGTGGCCCGATGTCTACCGCCAGGCCTGCCAGGTCTGGAACACCCCCCCAGATCCCGGCACCCTCGCCTTCCGCGAAAACTACAGCCAACTGCGGGCTGACCTGAAAGAATTCTCGTCTTCCGACTGATCTCTTTTTCCCCCGCGCTGCCGAAATATTAAGCAGGCCGGGGTCGTCGAAAGCGTACAATCGCTTCGCTCCGCAACGATTGTGCGGGATTGACCGTTTTCCTCTCGAGATGGCTGCCTGCGGCATTCTCGTTTTGTGGCTAACTGCCTAAGATGCGCGCCGTTCCCCGGGTTTCAGGAGCAGTCGGGCGATTGACGGGGCCCTGCGGGTCTTGGAGAGAACCAGTCAGTTCCATCGGCTCGTCTCGAACCCCCGGCGGACCTCCTGGCTTGTCCGGTGAACCCCGTTCGGGCTCGGCTGGTGTAAGCGGTCCCGCTCGGTGAGTTTCCGCCGTGATTTGCCGGCAGCGGTCCGCTGGAACGCTCCCAACGCACCCTCGAGCCGGGCCTCGGACCGACCGAGTTTCGGCCCGGCTGAGCTTTGGACCGGGCGAACCTGGGGCCAACGTGGCGTCGAGTCGCGAACGACTCGCGGGTGGGGCGAACGACGGAACTGGGGCGTCGCCAGCGAGTCATCGATGGGTTGAGGTGCGGTGTCTGGTTCGCGGCGGACTGAGGTGATGGTCGCGGAAGGCTTGGGGCGGAGGGGGCCAGCGTCGAGCCAGCCCCGCCCTGGACCACGTGTGGACGATTTTCCTGGTGTGAGCGCTCTCTGCAGGCATGGACAAAGGCACTTCTGTTTCAACGACCGGCCCCCTTCCCGGGGTGATTGGATCCAGCCCTGCGATGTTGGAAGTCGCCCGGCTCACGCGCGTGGTCGCCCGCACCTCGGCGACCGTGTTGTTGACCGGCGAAACGGGGACAGGCAAAGAACTGATCGCCCGCGCCGTCCACGAATTGAGCCCCCGCGCCTCGGGTCCCTATGTCCGGGTGAACTGTGGTGCGTTGTCAGAGAGCCTGCTCGAGAGTGAACTGTTCGGGCACGTAAAAGGGGCCTTCACCAGCGCGGTCGAAAACCGGACAGGCCGATTCGAAGCCGCCCACGGGGGAACGATTTTTCTCGACGAGATCAACTCGGTCAGCTTCACGCTGCAGGTCAAGCTGCTCCGGGTGCTGCAGGAGCAGGAGTTCGAGCGGGTGGGCGACAATCGCACCATTCGGGTCGATTGCCGGGTCGTGGCCGCCACCAATCGCAACCTGCTCGATGAAGTCGCCCGCGGGGCGTTTCGCGAAGATCTCTACTTTCGGCTCAACGTGGTGCCCCTGGACTTGCCACCGCTCCGGCAGCGACAGGGAGACATTCCGCACCTGGTGGAATTCTTCGTCAAGAAGTACGCGACAGCGAACAAGGTGGCAGTTTCCACGGTGGCCGCCGAGGCATTGGCCGCGCTCGAACGCTACCCCTGGCCGGGAAACGTGCGGGAACTGCAGAACTACATCGAACGGGCAATTGTGTTTTCGCAGAACGGGCATCTCACGCTCGAGACGTTTCCCCCGCAGTTGGTGGGAGGCCCTCCCATGCGGCTGCCACGAGGGGGCGCCCGAGATGCAAAGTCGCTGTGCCAGGAACTGGTGGGGTTGGGGATGCAGCAGGCGGGAGAATCGGCAACCGACTTGCATGACCGGATTGTGTCGCAGGTGGAACGGGAACTGATTTCGCAGGT
>CAIUHT010001089.1 GCA_903898975.1 uncultured Planctomycetaceae bacterium | reverse complement strand
GTAGGTGTTGTTTCGCCCCAGGGTCCCCTCAAAGCCCGGAACCTGCACGCTGGTCTGAGGGCCCAGCTTGAGAGTGAAGGTCGTGGTGGCGGGGGCGTACTCATGCCGAGTCTCGAACTTTGGTCCCTCCCACCACCAGGGGCCGGCGACCACATCGGGATGACCGTCGTTGTTGAGGTCCCCGAAGGTTGCTCCCTCGCTCCAGAACTGATCGTGCAACTGCTGCTTCTGAAAGCGAACCAGCGACTGCTCGGCGTGGAGTGCCGGTGTCAAAGCCAGTGGGAGAAGCAGAACTGAAGAAAACAGGCAGGCCAGCCGGGGCGAGCGGAGCATGGGAAGGACTCTTGCGGGGGGCGAAGACGACGGACGACTGGAGGACTGTCACGCGCCCTCAAGATACCACGCCATTCGCCGGGTGACGAACCGATCCTCCCGCCCCGGCCGATCCCGGCAGGCTGGGCGCAGTCCGGGCCGCGCATCCCGGCACACTACTACCAAGGCAGCATGGTCCCCTGCGCGCGATCGCAACATTCTTTGCGAGACGGGACGAGCGGACTGAACGTCTCTCTCCACGGCGACACATTTGGCGTCGCGGGCGACTACGACAGCTCCAGCAGTGGCTGACCCGAGGGGAGCACGGGAATTGGACGACCGGCGTTGTTCAGATACTGCCGGTGCGGGTCCACTCCGAGGTGCCGGTACATCGTCGCCAAAACATCCTGCGGAGTCTTCGGCTGAGACTTGGGAAACGCCCCCTTGGCGTCGCTTTCGCCCAGCACCCGGCCCCCGCGAACGGGACCACCCGCCAGCACGGCGCTGAAGACATTCGGGTAATGATCGCGGCCCGCGTCGTTGTTGACCCGCGGCGTGCGACCGAACTCTCCCCAGCCAATCACCAGGGTCGTTTCCAGCAGTCCCCGTTCCCGCAGATCGGTGACCAGCGCTGAAAAGGCCCGATCCCACCGCGGCAGGAACCCTCTGCGGAGCGAATCAAATCCCTGCACGTGGGTGTCCCACCACCGCAGATCGACAGTCACCATGCGGACACCCGCCTCGATCAGTCGGCGGGCCAGCAGGATCCGCTGGCTCCACGCGGGGGCTCCGCAGCGATTGCTGGCACCGGGGTCGAAGGCGGGTTCAAAACCGTATCGCTCACGCACCGCGCTGGGCTCGGCGTCGAGATCGAACGCCTGCCGGGCCCGTTCACTGGTCAGGATTCCCCACGCCTGTTCCTGGAAGCGATCGACCGAGCCAAGCTGGCCGCGATGATCGGCCTCGCGGCGGAGTCGATCGAACCCGGCCAGCAGCCCCCGCCGATCCCCCAGTCGATCGACCGAGATCCCGTCTGCGGGGCGAAAGTTCGGAACGATAAAAGGGCCGCTGTTCGCCGGGTCGGCCAGCGTCTCAAACGGACGATGGGCGACCCCCAGGTACGCCGCCCCGGTTCCTGGAACCTGCCGGGGAACCATCACCGAGACCGGCAGCCCGCGGTCCAGGCTGCCCAGCTGCTCGGCCACGATGGAGCAGCAGCTGGGATGAATGTTTTCGTCCCCATTGGGGCCCGAGGGATAGCCCGTGAAGCAGATCTGGTCGCCCGTGGAATGCCCGGCGTCCTGGTGATGCAGGCTGCGGACAATCGACCAGTCGGTCATACATTGGGCCGACATCGGGAGCATGTCGGTCAGCTGGATTCCCGGGACGGTGGTCGGGATGGTTCCAAACTCTCCCCGATACTCCGCCGGGGCGGCGGGCTTGGGGTCCCACATGTCGATGTGGCTGGGACCACCGCGCATCCAGAGCAGGATGACATTGTTGGCCCGGTTGCCCGGGGCGGCGAGCACGCTCGAAAGACTTGGCCCACAGACCCCCAACGCACCCAACTGCAACAGACCGCGGCGGGAGAGCCGGAGTTCGCGACGGAATTCGGGGCAACCGGCAATCGTCGGACGGTTCATCGGAACACCCGCGAAGAGGGAGGAGGAGTGCGGTGGCTGTTGGCTGAGGCTGGGGCGCGTCGCGTCGTGGGGAAGAGTGAGCGGAGTGGCAGTGGCCGCCGCTTGGTTAATTGTTCTGGCCAGCGGGGGGGGTGGGGTGCAGTTTCTGCCGCAGGTACCCGGCCCGGGCGGCGTTGCGGTCGGCCGAATCGAGCTGGGCCCGCCGCAGTTTCTGCAGGTGGGCGGGTTGTGTCTGAATGAACAATTCGTTGACGACCGGAATCGAGAGATCGTCGATGAAGCCCAGGTTGACCCCCAGCCGAACGCTGGAGAGCAGGTCCATGGTCTCTTCCGAACTGATCGCCTGCGCCGACCGCAGGGTGCCATAGGCGCGGGCAATCTTGTCGTGCAGGCCAGCGCGGTTTTCTTTGACCAGCGCGTCGCGCACCCGCCGTTCGTAGGCGATGATGTTCGGGATCACATCCTTCAGATCGCGCAGCAGCCGCTCTTCGCTCTTGCCCAGCGTGACCTGGTTGGAAATCTGGTAGAAGTCGCCCATCGCCTGGGTGCCTTCACCATACAGGCCGCGGACAGTCAGGCTGATTTTCTGCAACGCCTGAAAGACCTTGCCCCCGACGTCCCGCGCGTGTATCTCCTC
>CAIUHT010001088.1 GCA_903898975.1 uncultured Planctomycetaceae bacterium | reverse complement strand
TGGAAGTGCGGCGAGGTGGCCGGGCAGTTTGAGCTCAAGGGAGACTACCTCTCGGCCCCCGTTTCGAAGCTCTCGGGAGGTTGGCAGACGCGCGTGAAGCTCGCCGCGCTGCTGCTGCACGAACCCAACCTGCTGCTGCTCGACGAACCGACCAACTTCCTGGACCTCCGCACACAGATTCTGCTCGAGCGCTTCCTGCGGAACTATCGGCAGGCGTGCCTCATTGTCTCGCACGATCGGTCGTTTCTCAGCGCGACCTGCACGCACACGCTCGATCTGTCGCGAGGTCGCCTGACGCTCTATCCGGGCAAGATCGACGCCTTTCTCGAGTATCAGCGGGAACGCCGCGAGCACGACGAACGGCAGAACGCGGGCATCCTGGCGAAACGCCGGCACCTGGAAGAGTTCATCGCCAAGAACAAGGCGCGGGCCAGCACCGCGACCCGGGCCAAGTCGAAGAGCAAGCAGCTCGAGAAACTGGAACTGGTCGAGGTCACCGCCGATGACCCGGTCGCCCGCATCCGCCCACCGCAGATCGACCCCCGCAAGGGACCGGCGCTGCGCTGCCGGGACCTGGCGATTGGATATGCCGAGCGGCGGGTCGCCGAGGGAATTGGCCTCGAAATCGACCATGGCTCGCGGGCGGCGATCGTGGGAGACAACGGGCAGGGGAAGACAACGTTCCTGCGGACGATTGTCGATTCGCTCCGCCCGTTGAGCGGCGAAGTGCGGTGGGGGCACGGCTGTCAGATTGGCACCTACGCGCAGCACGTTTACACCAGCCTGCCCGAGTCGCAGACGGTGATGGAGTATCTCGAGTCGGTCGCCGCGCGAGGGACCAAGACGCAGGAGATTCTCGACCAGGCTGGCGCGCTGTTGTTCCGCGGTGACCATATCGAGAAGCCGGTGTCGGTGCTCTCGGGGGGCGAGCGGGCCCGCCTGTGCCTCGCCGGGCTGCTGCTGGGGCAGCACAACATTCTCATTCTCGACGAGCCAGGCAACCACCTCGACGTCGACACGGTTGAATCGCTGGCCGAGGCGCTCATCGCCTACCAGGGGACGTTGATCTTCACCAGCCACGACCGGCACTTCATGCAGCGGGTCGCCAGTTGCGTGATCGAAGTGCGGGATGGCCGCGTGGTGAATTACAACGGGGGCTACGAGAGCTACCTGTACGCGGTCAATCGCGAGATTGAAGAGGGGGAACGGGCGGCAGCGGCCGCTCGGGGAAAACTCCCCCCCCGGCCCGGAGGTCCCGCTCGAATGGGTGCCGCAGCGGCTCCCCGCCGCAACGAACGCGAGATCCGCAAGGAAATCTCAACCATCGAAAAGACCATCGCCCGCCTCGACACCCAGAAGAAACAGCTCTCCACGCAACTGCTGCAGGCGACCAACCCGCAGGAGGCCCTGCGGCTGCACAACGAGCTGGAGTCCCTGCAGCAACCACTGGCCGAGGCAGAAGAGCGGTGGTGCCAGTTGCAGGAAGAACTGAGCTGACCGGCCGGCTGGCGGAACGGTGCGTCGGGCCAGGGCGTGCCAGCGCCCGTCGCCCCGCTCGAGTCCCGCCGAGTTGCCGCAGGTCGTTCAGCGGCGGAGCATGACCCACGCGGTCGGGCCGATCACGAGGGCGGTTCCCAGCAGTGTCTGCGGCCCCAGGGGCTGGTGCCACACCAGCACGTCGCACAGCATGCCCAGGGCGACCTGCACAAGGCCCACCACGGCGACACGGGCCGGCTGTCCATAGGTGAAGGCGATGGTCAGCAGCAGTTGGCCGACGGTCGCCGAGAGTCCCACGCCCGCCATCAGCGCCAGGGTCGCGGGGGCGAGGAGCGGTTGCGGATTGGGGACCGGCCGGTTGTCGAGCAGCAACCACGCCGCCAGGGCGAAGAGCAGCGACACGCCCGAAAAGTGCGCGACCACCGTCCGCGGGTCGAGGTGCTTCAACCGGTGCAGGCCAATCATCGCGAACCCGCTCATCAGCGAGCTCGAGAGTGCCGCGAGGGTGGCCTGCGAGGCTCCCGGGGTGTCGGGCTGCTCGATCAGCCAGACCCCGGCGATACCGGTCGCGGCGGCGATCCAGATATCGGCCGACGGAAGCTGCCCGAGCAGGGGCCACGAGAGAACCGCCACCCAGATGGGGTAGAGGTTGGTCATGGTGAGGACCTGCGAGATGGGGAGCCCCGAAAAGGCGTAGAAGGCCCCCATCATGCTGAGGCTCCCAGCGATGCTGCGCAGCCAGAGATTGGCGGGACCGCGCCAGACCAGCCCGGCCCCGGCCCGCACCGCCAGCGTGGCGGTGAGAACGAGCGGGATCGCCGAGCGGGCGACCATCGCCAGCTGCCAGGCACACCGCTGCCCCAGGGCATGCGCGCAGGCCCCCATCACGGTGAAGGCGCAAGCTCCGGCCAGCATCGCCAGGTAAGGAAGCAGGGGCCACTGCGCGAGGCCCGTGGCGGGAACCGCGTGGGGTGGGGCGACCGTCGGGGGGGCCGCTGGAGGGGGGGACGACAGCGTCACAGACTCGACTGGTGGGGCGGGGCGGGAGTGCGGGGTAGAGCCCAAGGGCGAGAGGGCACACCCGGCAAGGCGGGGGCTTCGGAGCGGGGCGGGGGGAGTATAGCAGGTGGCGGCCCGCGACCCGGGGCGGCCCGAGTGTTTTCTACCGCGCGGTTCTGGGTTGCATTCGCTTTGGCCCCCCGCCTGGAGGCAGGGGGCCAACCTCCCGGGCGGCCCGTGTGCTGGTTCCCACAGCAGTCCTGCTTCCTCGGGACTCCCCAGGGAGTGCGCGGGCTGGGGTGGCTGTTTCTGCGGCGTTTTTGCTCCCTCTTCACAA
This sequence comes from uncultured Planctomycetaceae bacterium, assembly GCA_903898975.1. Lineage (GTDB taxonomy): Bacteria > Planctomycetota > Planctomycetia > Planctomycetales > Planctomycetaceae > UBA10511. The sequence goes on along the minus strand of CAIUHT010001088.1, from coordinate 2,015 downwards.
TTCGCGGTCCCAACCGGTCGGTCCACGTTTCGCCGGGCCTTCCCGTCTCTGTTACAATCTTGTGGCGAACAGGGTGGGGTGCTGCCCCGCCCGGGCCTGCAGTGCAGCGGCTTGGGCCGCCGACGCGGTCCCACCCGGCGGTCTTTTGAGAGGTGATGGCAACGATGGTGATTCCCCGGATGGCTTGGCGGTTGGCCACCGAGATTTCCCCCCGGCTGGCTCTGAAGGGAGCCTACCTCTGCGCCTACAAGGGGATGCGGGCCGTCTGGGCCTACAAGCGCCGCCTCAAGCAGGGGCAGCTCTACCCTCCCTTCATGTTCGTGGCGCTCACCAACAAGTGCAATCTGCGCTGCCACGGCTGCTGGGTCGAGAAGGAAGGGGTGGGATACTACCTCCCGGAAGAACAGCTCGACACCGTCATCACCGAGGGAAAGAAGCAGCACGCCCACTACTACACGTTGCTGGGGGGCGAGCCGATGATGTACCCCAAGCTCTGGAACGTGCTCGAAAAGCATCGGGACTGCTACTTCCAGATCATCACCAACGGGATGATGTTCACCGAGCGGCATGCCGCCCGGATCCGCGAACTGGGCAACATCACGCCGCTCATCAGCATCGACGGGTTCGCCGCCAACAACGACAAGCGTCGCGGTGCCGGCGTGTTCGAGGCCGCCGAGGAGGGGATGGCCCGGCTGAAGGCGAACAAGATCATCTACGGGATCGCCACGACCATCACGGGGCAGAATGTCGACGAGGTGCTGACCGATGAATACGTGCAGCACTTCATCGACCGCGGCGCGCTCTACATCTGGTACTACGTCTACCGCCCGATGGGGGCCGAGCCGCATCCCGAGTACTGCGTCAGCCGCGAACAGCTCATCGAAATTCGGCGCAGGCTGCTGCGGCTGCGACGGCGGCATCCCATCTTCATCATCGACACCTACTGGACTGCCGACGGCGAGGCGTTCTGCCCGGCCGCGACCGGACTGGGGTTCCACGTGAATCCCCGTGGTGGAATCGAGATCTGCCCCGCGCTGTCGTTCGCCCGCGACATGGTCGCCGACAACCAGGGAGACCTGTTCAAGACCATCAATGAAAGCCGCTTTCTGCGCGGCTTCCAGGACTTCGTGAACGAGCGGACGAAGGGCTGCGTGATCCTGGAGAACCCCGTCGAGCTGAAGAACTACATCCACGACGCCGGGGCACGCGATTTCTCGACCCGGGACGCGTTCACCGAACTGGGCTCCAGCACCCCCCGCAACAGCCATCACATGCCGGGGGAAGAGATCCCTGAAGACTACTGGCTGTACCGCTTTTTGAAGCGGCAGGTCTTTTTCGGAATGGGCGCCCATGGCTGAGGCGTCTGGCCCTCCTGCTGAGTCACCCCGGTCGTGGCCCGACCCGTCGCGGACCGGCGAACTGCTGGCCCAGGCCCGCGACGGAGATGGTGGGGCGGTCGAAGATCTGCTGGAACGCCATCGTCCCGGGTTGCGGCGGATGGTGGATGCCCGCATCGACCGTCGGCTGGAACGCCGCGTCGATGCCAGCGACATCGTGCAGGATGTGCTGCTGGAGGCGAGCCAGAGGCTGGAAGACTACCTCCGCGACCCCCGGCTGCCGTTTTCCCTCTGGCTGCGGCAGTTGGCGCAGGACCGGGTGATCGACATGCACCGTCGGCACCGCCTCGCCGGTCGCCGCAGTCTCGACCGCGAGCAGCCGCTGCAGACGGGTGATGAAGATTCCTCGCGGGAACTGGTCATCCAGTTGCGCGATCCCGAGCTGACCCCCGCCGCCCACGCCCTCCGCGAAGAGTTACGCGATCAGTTCCTGCACGCCTTGGGGCGGATGGACGAGGCCGATCGCGAGATCCTCATGATGCGACACTTTGAGCAACTGTCGAACAGCGAAGCGGCCGAACTGCTGGGTCTCAGCGAGCCTGCCGCGGGCATGCGGCATCTGCGGGCCCTCCGCCGACTGCGGGTCATCCTCGGCGACGACACCGTCTCCCGCGAGGG
>CAIUHT010001087.1 GCA_903898975.1 uncultured Planctomycetaceae bacterium | reverse complement strand
CGCACCATCGCCGCGTTCCCAGTTCTGACTTCCGTGATGATTCCCATGCGTTCCCGAGATCGATTCCAGAGCCACTCCGCACGTCATCTGTGGTCGCTGGCTCTGCTGTGGGGAATGTGGGGGACGATCCCGATGACCGTGAGTCTCGGTGGGGAACCGGCGGGAGGATTGCTGCGTCTCCGGGACGGCAGCCAGGTGCAGGGCGAATGGCAGGATTCGATGCAGGCGGGTGAGTGGTCCTGGAGAACGCCCCTGTTCGAGTCCGAGTTGAAGATTCCGGTCGCCGCCTGCGAATCGTTTTCTCACCCGACCACCCAGGCGTTTCCGCTGCCCGACCAGTTTTGGGAGATCCGGCTGGCAGGAGGGAACCTGGTGCGGGGGACCTGGACAGCGCTGACTCCCACGGACCTGGTGTTGCAGCCATTGACGGAAGGGGGGGAGATCAACCTCGAACGTCGGTTCATTCGCGAAATGGTTCCGCGATCGGGAGTGGCGACTGTGGTCTACCAGGGGCCGCATGGACTGAGGGGATGGCAGGACGAACATGGCCGTTCCGAGGCGATTGACCGGCAGGGGGCCCTGCAGTTGGAAGGGCAGGGAATTCTGCTGCAGGATGTGGGGCTTCCGGAACGATCGGTGACCGATCTCGAGGTCACGTGGCGGGGGCGGGCCAATTTTGGATTTCAATGGGGCGTGCGACTGGCGCGGGATGAATCCGATTCGACCCGGAATGAGCCGATCATCCCGGCACCAGCCCGGCTGGATGCCCCTCCTGAGGAAGAAGGGCCTCGAGGTCTCACAGAACTGCGTCCCTTCAACCTCGAAGTGTTCCGATCGGAACTGTGGGCCCTGGCGGAGACGCGGCGCGGTTTGGAAAAGGTCCAGGTCCAGACCCTCGGGGAGCCGGGGGGACGGTTGGCTCTGCGGGTGTACCTCGACCAGCGGGCCGGACAACTGGTCGTGACCTCGGCCACTGGCGAACGCCTTTGCGAATTGCTCGCTCCCGAGCCCGGGCGAGTGCCGGGTACGGCCATCCGCCTGGTGAATGGCCGTGGTTCCGTACGGCTCGAAAAACTCAGGATTGCACACTGGGATGGAGTGCTGCGACGGCCCCCCTCGGCCACGTCGCGCACCGTCCCCCAGGGGGTCGAGGTCGCATCCTCGGAATCAGTGGAATGGAACGAAGAGACGCAGGAGATCCTTGTGCGGGGGGAGGCGGCGGACCGTCGATTCCCACGCCGGGAGGTGCGCCGACTGGTGCTGGCGAAGGGGGCTGAACGGGAACCGGATTCGCGACTGGTTGTCGAACTGGTCGACGGCTCAGTCTGGCGCGCCAGCCAAGGCATGTGGCGGGATGGCAACCTGGAGTTGTCGGGCGAGGCCATTCCAGCGGGCTTGCGCATTCCCCGGTCGGCCGTCTGGAAAATGATCTGGGCTGTGCCATCGAAGGGGGTTGCCGCATCGCCTCAAGTGGCGGTGCCCGCAGTGCTGCAGACCGGCACGACAGCCCTGTCCGGAGGATTGCGTGGCGTGCGGGAGACGCCAGACGGCCGTCGCCTGGAATGGGAATGGCCCCTCGGAATCGGAACGGGTCTGTTGCGCCCGGAAGTCGCGGCCCGCATGATTCTGCGGGAGCCACGACAACCGAATCGTGCCAGTCGTCGTCGACCAGGGCCTGCCGCTGCCAAACCTGGCGCCGACACCCAGGACGACCCGACGCAGGCCGAATCCCGAGTGGCTGTGCAGATGGCCTCTGGCGAGGTTCTCATCGCACAACAGGTCGCATGGCAACCCGGGACCCTGACCATCACCCTGCCGACCGGGGGGAAACAGGAGTTGGCCGACGCCGAGGTAAAGGCCGTGGAATTGACACGAGGTGACGCGGAAACGCTGGAACTGAAGGCGGCCTTGCGGGAGGCCCTGTTGACGGTTCCCCGGCAGGGGCAGGCGAATCCGCCGACACACCTGGTCCGGTCGGCCTCGGGGGACTTTCTGAGGGGCCAGTTGATCAGTCTTGATGACACCTCCCTGGTGGTTGCTGTGAGGGGGCGCGAACAGACACTGTCGCGCGACGTCGTGGCGGCGATTGTCTGGCTGCACCCTTCCGACTCCGCAGCCCGGGAGAAAGGGGCGACCGGTGGTCCCGTGGCGCCTCGGGTTCAGGCATTCAACCAGGGAAAGCCGGGTGCGGTTCTGAATCCCGAACGACTCGACGGGACTCGTCTTTCCGGGACGAATGTGATTCAGGAGCAGGTCGAACTTGACCTCGCCAATCTCGATGCCCTGCTGCTGGGAGATTGGTGGGACCAGTTTCCCGCAGGCAACGACGGTTCGGCCTGGAGGTTGAAACCGGCCTCCGTTCCCAAGTCGTTTCAGGAAACGGATGTCCCTTGAAGGGAACGTGCAGTGCCGAGGGTGATGCCCGATCTGCCGAATGCCGGGTGATCCTGGTGACCAAAGGGACGACGGTTCGGCTTCGATGTGCTCAGTGCGAGATTCGTTCGCTGACTGCTGTTGTGGAACTCGGCTGAGAGGACTTGGGGATGGCGACCGTGGCTCTTCCGTCCCCCGGTACCGACAGGGTCCGGGCCAGTCGCAGAGACGCGAAGGCGGTCGTTGCCTGGCTTTTCCAGGTATGCAGGCGGAGAGAATGCCAGGCGGCTCCCATGGAATTGCGGACAAGCCTTTGATGCCCGGTTCCGACGACTTCCCTCTCCGGGACTGGGTGTGGGGGCGGGTGTGGATTAAACGCGTCGTGGAGCCATTCATCCTCGGTGCCAAGCACATCGAACAGACCCGCATCATTGGGCAACTTCTGACCAACCACATTTCGGGCCCAGTCAGCGGACGACTGCGCGGTCCAGGCGTACTCGGCGAGGCGTGTGGGAGTCGAGCCGTGGAACCAGTCTGTCCCCATTCCTGAACGGGCCGCGTACTCCCATTCGGCATTCGTCGGAAATCGATATCCATTCCGATCGAGCCAGTCGGCGGGAACGATGACATCTCCCCGTTCATCAAATTCAAAGCAGCGCTGCAGTCCTTCCTGGTCGCTCAGCCAATTGAGGTAGCGGACTGCGTCGTGCCACGTCATCCTGGCGGAATAGGGGATGGTTCGTTTCCAGGTTTGTGTCAGGCCATCGCCCGT
>CAIUHT010001086.1 GCA_903898975.1 uncultured Planctomycetaceae bacterium | reverse complement strand
TGGCCACTTCAGGGCGCTCCTGCATGACGTGGGCGATGGTGCCGCGGCCCGCGATCTGGCCCCGTTCGGCCTCCAGGCGGGCCAACTCGGCGGTCAGTTCGGCCGAGCGGGAATCGACTGTCGCCAGCCACCAGTCGTAGGCTTCGTTGAGCTCCGCCTCGGACCGCTGGTCGGCGGGCTTCGAGACCAGCCAGACCCCGCGGGTGGCGGTCGCCAGTTGAGCCGCCTCGGGGGCGGGCAGCACGCGCGAGTAGAATCGCAGATCCTGCACCCCGACGCCGGGCAGCTTTTCGCTGGTGTGTCGCTGGGCCAGCTTCAAGGGGACCTCGCTGCGGGTGCTCCCCTTGAGCACATCGGCTTGGGGGTTGGCCTTGGGCTGCAGCTTGCCGTTGTAGTAGATCTGCACACCGGCCGCCTTGCCCGAGCCATCATAGGTGAGGGTCACGTGCTGCCACTTGCCCGCTTCGAGCGCGGTGTTGGCGGTGACCTTGAAGGCGTCTTCCGGCCACTTGCTGACCAGGTGCGTGCCAATCCGGCCATTCTCGAGCCAGAAATCCCACCCGCGGAAATCGCGGGAGTTGTCCATGCGGGCGACGATCGCGCCGAACGCATTGCCCGACGGGATCTTGACCCACGCGCTGATCGAGAAGGGCTGATCTTTCTCGCGGTCGGCGATGTCGCCCAGTTCGACCACGTTGTCGGCCTGGCTGCGGTACCCCTTGGCGGCGACCACACCCGCTTCCCATTCCAGCGGGTTCGGGGCCGACGCCTTCCGCTCTTCGTTCTGCCAGCGAAACGCGACGGCATTCCCCTCCCCTTCCGTCAGCGGCGCGTGCAGTTGCAGCCCTTCGCCGGGAATCTGGCGGGCCAGATCGGCGGGGGTCGCCGCCTTCAGCCAGGCGTCAAAGTCGGGGCGGGCGGCCTGTTTCCGCTCGGTGACCTGCTGCCGGGCCCGGGCAATGGCCCCGGCCAGCTGGTCGAACCGCTCGCGATCTTCCAGCAGCGGAACCGACACGATGGGAGGCGTGTCCTTCGCGTTGCCATCCATCGCCGGCTGCGTGGTGTTGTTGAAGAACGCCGCCAGTTCGTAAAACTCGCGCTGCGACAGCGGATCGAACTTGTGATCGTGGCAGACGGCACAGCCGGCGGTCAGGCCGAGAAAGACCTGTGCCGTGGTTTCGGTCCGATCGCGGGTGTAAAGCACGAGGTATTCCTCGGCAATGGTTCCCCCTTCACTGGTCGTGATGTTGCAGCGATTGAAGCCCGAAGCGATCTGCTGGTCGAGAGTCCGCTGGGGCAGCAGATCGCCCGCGAGCTGCTCGGTGACGAACTGATCGTAGGGGAGATTGCGGTTGAACGCCCCAATGACCCACTCGCGGTAGGCCCAGATTTCGCGGAAGTTGTCGAAGTGGATGCCATGGCTGTCGGCATACCGGGAGGCGTCGAGCCAATAGCGGGCCCGGTGTTCGCCCCAACGCTGCGACTCAAGCAACCGGTCGACCAGCCGCTCGTAGGCGTTGGGGTCTGTGTCGGCGACGAACTGTTCGACCAATTCGACCGCCGGGGGAAGCCCGGTGAGGTCTAGTGCGACCCGGCGGGCCAGGGTCCGGCGATCGGCCTCGGGAGCGGGGGCCAGGCCATGGGCCTCGAGGTTCGACAGGACGAAACGGTCGAGATCATTGCGAACCCAGCCGGCGTCTTTGACAGCGGGGAGCGCGGGGCGGACCGGCGTAATGAACGACCAGTGGGGCTGGTATTCGGCCCCCTCGGCGAGCCAGCGCTTGACGGTCGCCACCTGTTGAGGGGTGAGCGACTTTTTCGTCTCAGGGGGGGGCATGACCTGCTTGGGGTCGGTCGAGACAATCCGCTTCAGCAGTTCGCTCTCGGCGGGCTGGTCGACATCGATGGCCCCCGCTTCGAGCGCGGCGGCCCGGCGATCCAACCGCAGCCCCGCCTTGCGGGCGGCACTGTCGGGACCATGGCAGGCGAAGCAGTTCTCGGCAAGGATCGGGCGAATGTCGCGGTTGTACTCCAGCCGATCGGCGGCGGAAGCCGTCCCGGTGATCACCACGGCACCAAGGCAGCCGCACAGCCACAACCGCAGCGAGCCAACACACCGGACGAGGGTGCACCGCGCGGGGGAGAGAGGGGATGTGTGACCACCGTGGAAAGTCATGGGCAGACCTTTGCGAACCATGAGAATCAGGAAAAATCCCCACCCCACGCTGTCTGACAGCGAGGACAGTTCAGCGAAGTCGCAAGCCGCACAGGTCTAATCAAGGTTGACTGACATCGACCTTGAGGGGCTTGTCGCGGGACGGACCCGCTGAAAACGGCGGTTTGACCGGGTGGGAACATTGGGCCTGGTCGAGAGCTCAACGAGAAACAAGTCCGCAGAGCACTCTCTCGCTTGAGTCTATGCGTCGGAGTGCGCGGCGACAACCACTCGTGGAAGAGCCCCAGGGGCTGACAAGTTTCCCGCCATCCTGTCCGTTCGCCCAACGTGGTCGAGAATTGACCTTGATCGGGTCAGACGATACCGACCAGGCTGGATCACCGATCGAGGGGATTTTTTTGGATCACAAAAGCAGCGGAGTTTGGGCTGAAGCCATTGACCCCGCGCATCACGGCGCGGCCGTTCAAGCGGGTGTTGTCGGCGGCTTCAACGCGCAAATCACCAATCGACTCCGGTTTTTTTGAACGCGATTCCAGAGATTTGTGACAAGGTTGGCTGGTCGATGGCTGGGTGGCCTTCGAACTCGGATTTCCGGCTGAATTGCCCCGTCGACTGTGGACTTATTGCGGGGCGTAATCGGACCGTTCAATTTCCACGGACAGCACTCCAGCCACGGCCGACAACGCGTTGACTTCGGAAGGGGCAGCGCGGCCCAGCAGCACGCCAATCCCCTCCAACGATTCCCGCAATTCAAAGCCCTTGTCGATGAGCGCAGTGATCGTTTTGGACCGGCGGGCCGACGACTCCGGGTCGAGCAGCACAGAGACATTCACCTTGGGGCTTTTCGACACGATCGAGTCTCGGAGTGGAGAAGAATCTCGGAAGATCGGCACCGCGATTCCGTCGGGGCGGGTCGGCAGGAGCCCTCCCCGACGGAACTGCTGGGCCCATCTACCTCAAGAGGCGGGGGCCTGCACCAGGCCACTTCCGACGTCCCGACTGGGAAGATTCAGGCGCAGCGCCCGGGAAGTCAAGGTCTGCCAGAGAGACAACGCCGTCAGTTGGGGATTGTACTCTCGCCAGAGTGCGGCAATTCCCGCTACGTGCGGGGTCGCCATGCTGGTTCCGCTGAGAACATGATAACCAGCCGCCGCCGGTCCTCCGGGAGGGGAAGGCTGTGGGTAGCTGGAGTAGACCGCGACGCCCGGCCCCACAATATCCACACCGCCCCCACTTCCATTGACCCCGCCATTCGAGAACGCGGCTACACGGAGGTTGAGATCGACCGCACCAACGGCCAGGATCGAAGGACAATTTGCTGGACGGGAGACCGGACTGGGGGGGTTGACCCGCTGGCCGGTCGCCGGATTCCGGCTGTCATTCCCGGCCGCCGCGATAATCAGCGTTCCTGGGTTCGCCCGCAGGGCCCGCTTGGCCACCGCCTCGTAGGTCGGTGAAAAGGTGTCGCCCGGCAGGACCGGCGC
>CAIUHT010001085.1 GCA_903898975.1 uncultured Planctomycetaceae bacterium | reverse complement strand
CGGTCGGGAAACCAGCGGATGAGTGTCCCCACCGGCGAGATGTAGCCCAGCCCCAGGCCGCAGCCTCCGAGGACGCCGTAGCCCAGGTACACCAGGGTGATCGAGTGCAGAGCCACGCCGAGTGCGGCGACGAAAAACCCGCCTGAAAAGCACAGGGCACTGGTGAACATCGCCCGCCGGGGGCCGACCCGTTCGAGCCAGGTCCCGGCACACGCTGCCGAGAGACCAAGAAACACAATCGCCAGGCTGAACACCCAGATGACCTGCTCGCGAGACCAGTCGCCCGGACTCGAGGTGCTGATTCCCAGCAGACGGTTCAGTGGGATATTGAAGACGCTCCACGCATACACCTGCCCAATCGAGAGATGAATGCAGAGGGCGGCGGGGGGCACGAGCCAGCGGTTGTAATCGCCGCTGGCGACACTCCGCTCCCGATCGAGAAAGGCGAACATGGCGACCTGCGCGGGGAGGGCTGAGGGACTGGCCGGAGGCGGGGTGAGTGGCCAGCCAACGGCTTACCATTGGGAAAAAGCTTGTTGGCCTGAACGCGTGACACAGAGGGGGAAGTCTAGCGGTCGGGGGCCCATGATGCAGTGATCCAGCGAGTGGGGAGACAGGGCGGGGAGTGACCCCTGGGGTTGGGGGCCGATCGGGGCCTGTCAGACCCCGGCCCAAAAAATGGCAAGTTTCTCGTGAACCTTCGGCCCGGGGTCTGCGTCTAGTAATGCAGATCGCTGATGGTCAGCGACCCAGAGAGATCCAATAAAACTGGTCACGACGCAACGCTTAACGATCGGTTGGGACGAATCATGCTGCTGCCTCAAGCTCGGATGTTGCGGGTCGAATTGAACCCGCAGGCGTATGCCCTGGGCCAGGGGACCGTGGTGATGGCCAGCGATCTGCCCGCAGCGACTCGCGTGACGTCCCTGACGCATCGGGAGCGATCGTCGCCCGCTGACACTCTTTCGGTTTGTTTTTCGAAAGGTCTGCTGGGCGGGTTGGCGGGTTGGTTCTCGGCTGGGTTTTCGGCTGTGCCGAGTGCTGATCATTTCCAGGTTGTGTTCGTCGAGTGCCGTTTGTGACGTCACTCAGGAGCCTTTTCCAAGGACCCTGAGCCCGGTGTCACACAGGTGGCACCGGGCTCAGGGTCTTTTCGGTGGGGGTGCGTGCCCCTCTGTTTCGGGCCGATAGCTCAGATGGCAGAGCGCCCGGCTGAAAACCGGGAGAGAAGGGTTCGAGCACCTTTTGGCCCACTGGTGCCGGCGGGCCTGTGGCTGGTGTCGCAGGTCGGCAAGACAAGTTGGCTCGTTGGATTTCTGGTGAGATCGCCGGTCTTTCAAGCCGGAAAGGCAGGGTTCGAATCCCTCACGAGTCATCGGGTGAGCGGACACACGCCCGCTCATGGTGAGACGAATTTCAGGGCGTGGCGAAGCCTGGCATCGCGCCTGGTCGGGGACCAGGAGATCGATGGTTCAAATCCATCCGCTCTGATTCGGGTGACTGGGCCAGCCACATGCGGACATGTTGTCACCAACGCGGCCGAACTGGCAGCGAGTGGCTGGATGTGTGCGTGACGACAGGGGGGACAGGGCGTCGTTCGGCGGTCGCGGGTGTCGGCTGCAGACGGCGTTCGTGGTCCAAGCGTGGGGAGGGTTCCAGGGGACGGAACCTGGCAATGAACAAGGCCCATTCGGTTTCTGGTGAGACCACCGCTCTCTCAATGCGGGGAGGCAGGGTTCGAATCCCTCATGG
>CAIUHT010001084.1 GCA_903898975.1 uncultured Planctomycetaceae bacterium | reverse complement strand
TTCCCCGGCCGCTGGCGGTTGGCGGTCTCAGCTTGGCGCCCTTTGATTGGCGGACCCGCTTGGCGGACCTGAGTGGCGTAGCGGGTTGGCGGAGTGGGTTGGCGGAGTGCGTTGGCGGAGTGCGTTGGCGGAGTGCGTTGGCGGAGTGGGCGAGACGAGCGGGAAAGATCGACGGCTTCCGATCTGAGGACCGGGAGACTCGGTAGCGGCTTCGCCGACCGCCGGCGGTTGGCGGTCTCAGCTTGGCGCCCTTTGATTGGCGGACCTGAATGGCGGAGCGACTTGGCGCTGTCGCCTCGGCGTTGCGGGTTGGCGGGGTGAGTTGGCGGGGTGAGTGGGCCGAGCGGGAAAGATCGACGGCTTCCGATCCGAGGACCGGGAGACTCGGCAGCGGCTTCGCCGGCCGCTGGCGGTTGGCGGTCTCAGCTTGGCGCCCTTTGAGTGGCGGACCTGAGAGGCGGAGCGACTTGGCACTGTCGTCTCGGCGTTGCGGGTTGGCGGAGTCACTTGGCGGAGTGAGTTGGCGGAGTGAGTTGGCGGAGTGGGTTGGCGGAGTGGGTTGGCGGAGTGGGTTGGCGGAGTGGGACTCATCGACGGCTTCCGATCCGAGGACCGGGAGACTCGTCAGCAGCTTCGCCGGCCGATGGCGGTTGGCGGTCTCAGCTTGGCGTCCTTTGATTGGCGGACCTGATTGGCGGAGCGACTTCGCGCCGTGGCCTTGGCGGTCTGTTCCGCCCTCCGCCGTTCTCCTTTGGCAGCCAAGGGGCTGGGGGGCTCAGGTCACACGACGGGAGCGGCCGGGATGACGGGCGGGGGGGCATCGTGGCAAAAAAAATCCCGGCGTCTGGGGAGACGCCGGGAAGCGGAGAGGGAGGGATTCGAACCCCCGGTGCCATTGCTGACACGCCGGTTTTCAAAACCGGTGCATTAAACCGCTCTGCCACCCCTCCGTTGTTCGCTGCGATTGACCTCGGCTGGTCGATTTTATCCCGGCACCTGCCAGCCGGCCAGTCGAATCAGTCGCCCCCTCCCTGAGGAGGGCCGGGAGTGAGACACGCTGGCAGCGGCGTCGGTTCGTTGTTGTTCCCCGAATTCGTCGCCGAGCTGAGTCTCATTCCCGCGCGATCCCGCTCGCAACTGGACCTCGAATTCATCCCGCGCTGGCCCGCCGCGTCAGGTCTTCAGCCAACTCGATGCCGGCCGGAATCGGCCGGATTCCCCCTGTCGGGTTCATTGCTGTCGCCACGTTCGCACACGCCAGCGGCGGTCGCCTGGCCGTCCCCTCGCGGGACCACTGGGAGGCAGCGGCTGCAGGGGGGGCGAGGCTGACAGAGCGGCGAGGCTGACTGGGCGAGGTGGATGGGTGACAGCTGGAGGGGTGACAGCTGAAGGGGGGGGCGTCAGTTGTCGGTTTTGGCGGCCGGCTTACGGGGCGGGGTCCCGGGGCTGCCGGAGGGGGGGCTGTCGGAGCGTTTTGCGGGCGCCGGGCGGCGACCGCGGGGATCGGGGAGCGTCTTCGGCTCATAGGCGTGGTCCCGCTTCCGCAGCACCTTGGCCACCTCGATCTTGTCGCCGACCCGCAGTGCGAGGGCGTTTTCGAGCCCCTTGATGACTCGGCCGAAGACGGTGTGTCCCCGTTTCTCGTCCGGGTTGGGATTCAGGTGGGGAGTCGGGAGATGCGTGAGGAAGAACTGCGATCCCCCCGTGTCTTTACCGGCGTGGGCCATGCTGAGACTGCCACGAAAATGCCGACGGGCATTCTTCGCGTAGCACTCGCACGGAATGACATACCCGGGCCCTCCCTGTCCGTCGTTCTGCGGATCGGCGTCGAGGGTGTTGGGGTCTCCTCCCTGCGCCATGAAGTTGGGAATCACCCGGTGGAACAACAGCCCATCGTACTTCTTCGCCTCGACCAGGCTGATGAAGTTCGCGACGGTGTTGGGGGCTTCGTTCTCGAACAGTTCGAGGGTGATCTCGCCCTTGGTGGTCTTGAGCAGGACGCGGGGGAGGTCATCGGCCTGCTGTTCGGCGGCGCGGATCTCCTGCTCGGCGGCCCAGAACTCCTGGTAGTCGTTGCACGCCTTGAGGAACGGTTCGCCAATCACGGGAAACACGTTCAGATCGGCCCCCTTGGCTGCCGTGAGAGTTTTCTGGGCGGCAACAAAATCATGCGTCGCGAACTGCGAGGCGCCAAGGAAGGTGAGGAGCGGTGCGCTCTTGTGCCCGGAGTCAAGCACCTTATTCACCATCTCGATGACCTGGGGGTACCTGTTCTCTTGAAAGGCGACGGTGATGACGATTTCGGCGGCGTCGACATCGGTGGGGTCGGTGGCGTAGACGCGGGGGGCCAGTTCGAGCAGCGGCGCCTGGACCTGGCTGCCGAACTCCTGCTGCAGCGCACGGAACTGCTGGATGAGCTGCTGGCGGGCGGGGATGTCGTTCTCTTTCTCAGCCGCCTCGAACTGGGCCTTGAGTTTCTCGGTCCGCTGGAGGAACTCCTGCTTGCGGGCGACGAGGTCGGGCCAGTCGGCGACGGTGTATTTCTTCTGGGCGGGGGCGGCCTTGGCCGGGGGAGTCTTCGCCTTCGGCTTGGCCTCCTGGGCGGTGACCAGGCAGGGAGCGAAAGCGCACTGGAGGGCGAGCGCGAGGGCGCCCAGGCCCCGCAGACCGAGGCGAACGACCTGAACTGTCGGCCGGCTGGTCGCGAGGCGATTGAGAGAGCTGGGCTGGGGCAGAGAGCCGGGGTGGGGCATCCAATGCGACAACATGCGGGCACTCCATTGACACAACCGCCCCGGGGCGGCGTGAAACGAGGGGAACAGGGAAACCAGGAGGGACGACGTGGAACGGGAGCGGGCCGAGGACGAGCACCAGGCTGTCCCACGGGCGTTGTGGACGGGGCGAGGTGGGGGAGATCAGGCGGTGTAGGTGCGGGGGCCGAGGACGCGGTAGGTCTCGATGGGATCGCGTCCCTTGAGGGGGGTGAGCCCGAGGGGCTCGCAATCGAACGCGTGCTTGACCGCCTCGTAAGTCGCCGGGCCGATGACGAGCTGGCCGGGCTTGGCAACTCCAGATTCCAGGCGGCTGGCGATGTTCACGGTGTCACCGATGACGGTGTAGTCTTTGCGTTCTGCGCTGCCGATGTCACCGGCGACGACATCGCCCGTGTTGATGCCGATGCGGATTCCAATCTCCTGGTCGGGTGCGCGGGAGCGGTTGAACTCTTCCATGGCGGCGAGCATCTGGAGGCCGGCCTGCACGGCGAGAAGAGGGTGGTTGTCGAGGCGCTGGGGGGCCCCGAAGAAGGCCATCATCCCGTCGCCGATGAACTTGTCGAGCGTGCCGTGGTGCTGGAAGACGGCTTGGGTGAGCAGTTCAAAGACTCCATTGAGCAGGTCAACCACCGCCGCGGGGGCGAGGTGCTGGGACATGCTGGTGAACCCGCGGAGGTCGCTGAAGAGGACGGTGACATTGGCTGGGGAGACCACCATGGCCATGCCAGCCTCTTCCCCATTGACGATACGATCGACCACTTCCTTTCCGAGAAAGGGGGTCAGCCGCTGGCGCTGTTTTTCTTCAAGAGCAAGGCGTTTGCGCTGTTCGAACAGGTTGATCCCGACGGCGGTGAACAGGGCGATGCCCGAGACGATTTCGAGTTCGTGCTGACCGAAGGCCTGGATGCCCTTCTTGGTGTCGACATAGAGGGCACCGCGGATCTGCTGATCTTGCCAGAGCGGGGCGACGATGACGGAGGTGACATCGGCGATGCTGCTGGAGATGCCGAGGTTGGGATCGGCACCGGGGTCGATGACCAGCATGGCTTCACCGCGCTTGATCGCCTTGTTGAGGAGAGTCCGGGAGACCCCCCGGCGCTCGGCCAGCTGGTTGTCGTTGCGGGAGGTGAGAGTGGGGAACTCGTTGCGCTCGGGGACCCACCCAACGACCGACACCGACTCGGCACGAACGTGCAGCAGCAGGGTGGTGACGATGTTTTCGAGGAACTCTTCGACCTCGCGGGAGATCTGGAGGGCTTTGCCCAGCTCGCTGAACAGGCTGAGGGAGCGGGTAGTCTGGTTGGAGCCGGAGCGGAGGGAAGAGTCGCTGTCGAAGTTGACGCGCCAGATACTGCTCCCGCCCGAGGCGGCGGGGCGGGAGACGGTATAATCGGCCATGCTGATCGAGATCTCGGGGGCAATCTCGTCGAGGGCGGGAGTGTCGACGACCTGCTTGAGCGAGCCCGATTCGCCGGAACTGCTGGGCCGGGGCTGGCAGAACTCAAGGGGAAATGTACCGAGC
>CAIUHT010001083.1 GCA_903898975.1 uncultured Planctomycetaceae bacterium | reverse complement strand
CCCGGGAATTCCGCAGGGCAATCCCCGGAAAACTCCCAGGGACATCCGCAGGGAACGCCGGCGCAAAAGAATCCGCCTGCGAAAGCTCAGCCGCCAGCCTCCGCGTCGGCCACTCCGGGGACCACGGTGGAGTGGCCCGGGGGGAGCAAGCCTGCTGTGGGGGCGGAGGGGAGTTCTGCCGCAGCGCTTCCCAGGCAGATGGGCAAATACACGCTGGTCCGGAAGCTGGGCCAGGGGGGGATGGGGTCGGTCTATCTGGCGACCGACACGACGCTCAAGCGGTCGGTGGCACTCAAGCTGCTCTCGCCCGAGAAGGCCGAAAACCCGACCTTGAAGAAGCGCTTTCAGGCCGAGGCCCAGGCGGCGGCCTGCCTGAAGCACGACAACATCGTGGCCATTTATGAGACGGGCGAGATCGACGGGACTCTCTTCCTGGCCCTGGAATACGTCGATGGCAACGATACGGCGAACCTGGTGCTCCGCCGGGGGACGTTGCCGATCAAGCGGTCGATCGAAGTCGTCCGGCAAGTCGCGTTGGCATTGCAGCATGCCGGTACGCACCGCCTGGTTCACCGAGACATCAAACCGGGGAACATCCTGATCCGCCGGGACGGGGTGGTGAAGCTGGCCGACCTGGGCCTCGCCCGGGTGATCGACGCGAATCTCGACACGTCGATCACGCGGACGGGGACCACGGTCGGAACCATCGACTACATCTCGCCCGAGCAGGCCCGCAGCAGCAAGCTGGCCGACGGGCGGAGCGATTTGTACTCGCTGGGCTGCACGTGGTACTTCCTGCTGACTGGCGAGCCCCCGTTTGGTGATGGCGATGTGACCAACAAACTGCAGGCACATGCCACCCGCGCCTTCCCCAATCCCCGCGACAAGAATCCGCAGGTCCCCGAGGGGCTGGTGGCGGTGATGCGGCGGCTGACCGAGAAAGACCCGGACCGGCGGTATCAGTCGGCGGCCGAGTTGCTGGAAGACCTGGACGTCATTCAGCACGGGGGCGAACAACTGAGCCGGGCGATTCTGCAGGAAGACTCTGCCGAGCCCGACTCGGGCGATGTCGAGGCGCTCGAGGATGAAGCGCGGCCCCGGCGGAAGCAGCGACCCACAAAGCCGGTGACGACCCGCGACTTGCCACGGGGCGATCGCAAGCCGCTGCTCCCCGATCGCGAACCGCAGGGGAGTGAGCTGAGTTCCGCGATGAAGAAGTACGGGGTGCTGGGGGGCGGGGTCGCTGCGGCGATTGCCGCGGTGGTCTGGCTGGCGTCGCAACTGGCGGGGGGGGGCGGGGATGGCAGCGAGCGGAACCTGGGGAAGGAGTTGGCGAACGCGGCGAAACGGGAGGTTCAGGAGACGCGGATTGGCGGGCAGGGAGCAGCAGCCGGGCCCGTGATTGGTCCCGCCCAGGGGGCGGGCGACCCAGCGGCCAACAATCGCCAGATTGGCGAGGCGGCGGGCGTCCCCTCGGAGATGGCGCCGGGGCAGACGTCTGCCCCCGGCGAGGGCAATGGGGCCAACCAGCAGATTGGGGGAGCGGGCCAACCCGCCGAGGGAGTCGCGGCACCGGGGACAATTGGCGGACCGGGGGGTGGGACCGCGGGAGGCCCGCGCGCGCAGGCCGATTTGGCGGCGTTACCCAAGTGGGTTGCGGCACCGGTCGCGGGAGCCACCACGCCCCGTCCGACGCTGATCGTGGATGTGCGGAAAGGGGGAGGTGAGTCGCACGCGACGTTGAACGCGGCACTGCGAGCGGTGACGGGGGCCGGGGCCCGCATTGAACTGCGTGGACCGGGTCCGCACGTCTTGAAGGCCGACGTGCTGCGCGACGCCGGGCGAGTGACCCTGGTCGCCAGTGACCGCGCCGAAATGCCCCTGGTGGTGCTGCAACCCCCCGACGCCGGAGCGGTGCACGCCTTTCTGACGTGCGTGAACACGACGCTGGAACTGGACGGCGTGCACCTGGCGGCGGATGTGACCGGGTACCAGACACAGCCGTCTGATGCGCTGATTCATGTGGTGGGGGGCGATTTGATTGTCCGCGACGCATCGCTGTCGGCCCGCGGACTGCCAGTGACCGGGATGGCCGCCCTGCGACTGGGGGGGACCGTCGCCGGAGATCCCGCTCCCGCCACACCACGCGGCACTTCGGGGACACCCAATCCCACAACGCCCCCGGGTGGATCGGGGCGCGGCGGGGTAGTCCGGGGTGGCCAGCCCGGGGGCGGACAACCGGCCGGCCAGGCCCCGGTCGGCCAGATTCCGGGCGGCGGGGTGGCGGGCGAGGCCGCCGGGGAGTGCGGACCGAGGTTGCTGGTGCAGCGGACGGTCATTCGCGGGGCGAACCTGGCGGCGGTGCGGTGGGAACTGCCCTGCGGAGCCGTGGTGATTCACGACAGCCTGCTGCTCTCGGGGCAGGCGGCCGCCCTGCAGGGTCTGCCCGGCGCAGATACGCCCGGTTCCAACGCGGCGGGGCGCGGTCCTTCCAGTGGCTCGGGGGGTGGGGTGCAGGTGACGCTGGCGGGCGTGACGCTGGTGAGCGAGGCGAGTGCCTGTGAGTGGCTCTTGCCCGAGGGGGACGCGCCCGCGGGGGAGTGGCTGATTCACAACTCGCTGGTCACCACGCCCGCGGGCGAGCGGCCAACACCAGCCGAGCCACCGGTGCTGTGGCGGGTGGGGGGTTTGGCGGGTGAGCCGGGGGAGGCCTTGGGCCCGACGGGTCGGCTGCGGTGTCGACTGCAGAACTCGGTGCTGGCGGGCTGGCAGGGGCTGGTTGGTCCTGAGGCGACGGCGGGGGGAGAGCCGTGGGTCAAGACAGCGGGCGAGTGGTCGGCGGTCTGGAAAGAGGCTGGCGTGAGCGAACGGAGCTTTCCGAAGGGGGGCTGGCCGAGTGAGCCGACGGGGGACGTGTGGCGGGCTCCCGTGGCGAGCTGGAACCGCGACCTGGCGAAGGGCTATCGGGTGGAGGCGGCGGGGGGCGGAGGGCCGGGGTGCGACGTGGCACGGCTGTCGCTGGCCGGGCTGGGGGCGTTGGATGTGGTGCAGGTGTTGTCGGCCCGACCGACCGCTCCCGACCGGCTGACCGCCTGGGGGGGAGTGACACAGACGCTGACCGTCGATGTGACGAAGGAAGATTTAGGGAAGGTGTTGGCCGAGCGGACCCTGGCGGCGGGGACAACGGTGGTGGTCCGGGGGGCGGGGGTCTGCGGGACATCGCCGGTGGTGCTGCAGAACAAGCGGGTGCGGATGGTGTTTGAGCAGCAGGCGGGACGTCCGCTGGTGTTGACCCCGAAGGCGGGGGGGAATGTGAGCCAGCCCCTGTTTGTGGTCGAAGGGGGGGTGTTGCGGCTGGAACGGGGGGCGATCCTGGCGGCGGCCCCGGGGAGTCGCGCGGCACTGCCACCGTGGCTGATCTTGGCGCGGAATGCCGATGTGGTGGTGACCGGCTGTCGGCTGCAGGGGCTGGCGAACCAGTCGGAGACAGTCGCGGCGGGGTTGATTCGGATGGAGCGCCCGGCGGGGAGTGCCGCGGGAGATGCGCCGGCGAACTGGCTGCAGGTGACCGACAGCCTGTTGCTGGGGGGGGCGCGGGGAGTGGAAGCCGACGCGCGGCGGACGGTGGTTCAACTGGAGAACTCGGTGCTGTGCGTGGCCGGTACGGCGTTGTCGATGAACATCGCGGATGGGGACACGCGGATTGCGGGGGTGGTCGATCTGCGGCATTGCACGCTGTCGGCGGGCGAGACGTATGTGCGGGTGACGCCCGGGGTGTTGAGTCGACCGGCGATTGACCCCCTGCAGTTCTATGTCGATCGGTGCGTGTTTGGTCCGAGTGTTCCCGCGGTGGGGGGACCGGGGTCGGGGACTGTGCTGGAACTCCCCAAGGGAGGCTGGGAGGGGGCCCAGGTGACGTGGTGGGAAAACAGCACGGGGTATGCTCCAGACGTGGCGAGTTTTGCGCGGGTGCCTGGGGAAGAGCGGGTGCCCGATGATCCACCCGGCGACTGGAGCGCGCGGTGGGGAGCGGAGCGGTGCCGGGCGATGTTGACGGGTGAAGGGGGAGTGCTGCTGCGGAAGGAGTTGCCAGGGCGCTGGATCGACCTGGTCCGGATCGAGGTCGGGGCGTTTGAACTGCATGCGAACTCGCGGGCGGCGACGTGGGATGGCGGGGCGGCGGCGATTGGTGCCCGGATTGCGCAGTTGCGAATTCCTTCCACCGAGCTGACGGCTCCCCCGGCGCGGCCGGGCGGGGTCGGTCCGACGACGACCCCCCGGCAACCGGGCTTCTGACCGACCGCGCGAAAGCCGGGGGCTGCGGGCGGGGGAGAGTGGAGAGTGGAGGGTGGAGGGTGGTGGGTGGTGGGGTTTATGCGGCCCGATTCGGGCTTCGGGAATTGGGTGGTCGCTTGCGGGTTGGTTGCCGGGGGGAGTACCGTCGCTGGTGCGGGGCATGTCTGAGACCTGAGGCGGAACGAATGTACGATCGCGCGCGGCTGTTGGAGTTGTTTCGGGAGCGGGCCCTGAAGTTCGGGGAGTTCACGCTCGCGTCGGGGAAGAAGGCGAGCTATTACCTCGATGGGAAGCAGATTTCGCTGCATTCCGAGGGGCTGCGGCTGGTGAGCGAGGGGCTGCTGGACCTGTTGGGCGATCTCCCCTTCGACGCGATTGGGGGGATGTCGATTGGTGCCGACCCAATTGTGGGGGGCGTGCTGGCGGTCGCCGGGTCGCGTGGCCGCTCGCTGGGTGGCTTCCTCGTGCGGAAGGAGCCCAAGGGGCACGGGACCCAGCGCTACATTGAGGGTCCGCTGACCCCGGGGATGCGGGTCGTGGTGATTGACGACGTGGTGACCACGGGGGGGAGTGCCCTGCAGGCTGTGGACCGGGTGGTCGAGTTTGGCTGCGAAGTGGTGCAGGTGGTGGCGATTATCGACCGGCTGGAAGGT
The DNA here is from genome assembly GCA_903898975.1 of uncultured Planctomycetaceae bacterium. Lineage (GTDB taxonomy): Bacteria > Planctomycetota > Planctomycetia > Planctomycetales > Planctomycetaceae > UBA10511. Next base: position 15,730 of record CAIUHT010001083.1, on the reverse strand, counting down.
GGGGCGGCGAACTTCGCTGCCCGCAATCTCCCCCTGTCGAGCCTGCTGACCATTCGCGACTTTGGATTGACACCCCCCACGACGTAACCTGCGGCAACCACACCGCCCGACGAGTGCCGTGCGGCGAGTGACGTGCAGCGTGTCGCCCCCTGCGTCGAGTCACACGTGCGGCGAGTTACACGTGCAACGAGTTACCCAGTCCGGCGACTTACCCCGTCTTCCGATTGGTGCCGTCAGCCGCTTCGGCATGGGATCCGATCGGGCAACCGACCCGGTGCATCAGCGGACGTCGGTGGTCACAAGGCCGCGGCAACCGGCGATCATCTTTTGCAGCCGGGCGACCGGGCTGGTCACTCGTGAATGGTCACTTGTGACTGCTCACTTGTGACTGCTCACTTGTGACTGCTCACTTGTGACTGGTCACTTGTGACTGGGCTGCGGTGAATCGATGCTGCGGTGGGGGGGCGTTGCAAGTTGAGGGCCGAATGCGATTCCTGGTTGCATTCCGTGGCCCTCGACGGGTGCTGTGCGAGAAGGGGTTGTCACACGATGGTGAGGGATCTTGGGGTGCGCAACCCGGCTCGAATTCTGTGGCTGTCTGGAGCCCTGCTCGCGGTGCTGGCCGTGGGTCTGTGGGGGTGGCAGACGCGGACCCCGGAGACGTGGGGAGGGGCCTTCGATCACCATCGGCCCTTTGCCAAGCCGGGGAGCAAGCCGCGTCGTCCGAGTGTGCGCGCCGTGCCTCCCGGTCGGGGCCAGCGCCTGCCCGTGACCCGTGACACCTGGCTCTCGAACGTCGGGGCCGAGGCGCGGGGGAGCAACGGGGGAGCCGACCGGCTGAAGCTGAAGACCTACCAGGAATTCAGCCTGGTGGATTGCGACTTCGCGCCGCTTCGGGGCCGGGTGGTCGAGGCGGCGACGCTGCATCTGAAACTGGCCGCCGCACCGATTCTGCACCGGGTCACCGTGGGGACGGTGGCCGCCCCGTGGGTCGAGGGGACCGCGACGCGGTACCAGGCCCAGGCGGGCAGTTCAACGTTCGAGCAGCGAATCGCCGGGGGGGAATCGTGGTCGTTCCCGGGGAGTGATGTCACCAGCGTGATCCTCGGTGCGGGGCACACGCTGTGGGGGATGTCGGATGCCACCCCCCCCACGAGTGAAGGCTGGCAGAAAGTGGCGGTCGAACCGGCGGTGGTCGCCGCCAACACCGCCGGCCTCAGCCATGGGCTGGTGCTGTTTGACGACCAGGGGCTCGAGTGGCGGGTGCAGGGGGAGGCCTTTCAAAAAGAGAACCCGGCGAACCGGTTTGTCGTAAGCCGGTCGGGTGGCGAAGCGAACGCTCCCTGGCTGGAGGTCTGGCTGGGAGCCGAGGATGCCGAACCCCCAGTCGCCTGCGAGCCTCTCCCCCCGGTTGACGAGACCGCCTCTCTCCCGTCAGGCGAGGCGCTGGTGCACTGGCGAACTCCCGCGGACGCGGGCCCCGCAGGCCCGCTGGGGTTCGAGGTGGAATTCAACGGGCAGCCTGTGCCCCGGCACCTGGTTCCACTCGCGGGGGCCCCGGGCGATGTGGTCGAACTGCACCTGCGGGATCTGCCCACAAAGACGGACGAAGACGCCGCCAAGGGGGGCTTGCTGCGAGTCCGCTGTGTCGACGCGGCGGGGAATGTGGGCCCGGCGACCGAGTGGCGGGTCACCCGCTCTCAGCGACAGCCCGTGGCGCTGCCGAAGTTGATTCCCGATAACGCCCAGTCTGCCGAGACCGCGGGACTGGCACCACCAAGAGTGGGCGAGGTGGCAGTGTCGTTTCTCGACACTCTCGACAAGGTGCATCCCGAGCGGGGGGACGTGGTGCCAGAGGCCCCGGCGGGATACCGGTTGAAGAATCACCTGTGGGACGCCCGGACGCGGACGTTGACACTGCGAGGGGCGCGGAACGAGTTGGTGGGCTGGCAACTGCTGCTCGAGGGGGGCGAGCTGAGCGAGCCCCCGCGACTGGAACTGGAGGGACTGACGGCGAACGAAGCCAAGCTGCAGGTTGAGTGGTGGCGGGGCGTGCTGGTCGCCGAGGGAAGTGCGCGGTGGCCCGACCCGCTGCTGCCACTCGACGCCGGAACGACTGGCAGCGAGGGGGGCTCGCGAACAACCCCCGGCGGTGGTCGCCCGGGGGACGGGAACGGGGCGAGCGGGCGGTTTCAGGGGTTGTGGGGTGAATTGCAGATTCCGGCGGAGGCTCCCGCCGGCGAGCACTGGGGCCGGCTGCAGCTGACCCGCGGCGACAGCACGCTGGAGGTGCGGGTGCGGCTGGAGGTCTGGCCCTGGGCGCTCCCCGACCGGCTGAGTTTCATTCCCGAGATGAATGCGTACGGCAGTCCCGAGAAGTCGCTGGAGGTGTACCGACTGGCGCATCGGAATCGGACGGTGTGGAACCGGCTCCCTTATTCGCAGAGCGGGCAGATCAAGGGGAACCTCGCACCAACCGTGCGCGACGGCGTCTACGACTGGCAGGCTTACGATGCGGCGATGGGTCCCCTGTTCGATGGGACCGCCTTCGCCGATCTCCCCCGAGCGGGCGTCCCACTCGAGACCTGCTATCTCCCGCTGCACGAGAACTGGCCGGTCCCCATCAATGAGCACTACGACGGCGGGTATTGGGCCGACCTGGCCCTGACTGACGAGTATCGCGCCGAGTTCGCCCACGGGGTGGCCGAGTTTGCCCGACATCTGCACGAGCGGGGCTGGAACCAGACGCAGTTCCAGGTCTACTTCAACAACAAGGTGAATTACAAACAGCGGCGTTGGCGGGATGGGAGTTCGCCCTGGATCCTGGATGAACCGGCGAGCTTTCAGGACTTCTGGGCGGTGGGCTGGTTGGGACACGCCGTTCGGAGCGGGCTCGAACAGGCAGGCACACCCTCGGCTCCCCTGGTGTTTCGCATCGACATTTCCCGCCCGCAGTTTCAGCGGGATGTCTTCGACCCGGTGCTCGATTACAACGTGTGCGCCGGGGCGGCGGGCCGGCGGTATCGCCGCCTGCTGCTCGACAACGCCCGCAGGTTTGGGCAACAGCTGGTCGACTATGGCACCAGCAACCCGGTGTCGGGCTCGAATGTGCAGCCTGCGGCGTGGTGTGTTGAATCGTGGGCCCGAGGGGCGGACGGAGTGCTGCCGTGGAACACCCTGGGCCGGCCCGAGAGTTGGCGGAAAGCCGACCAGCTGGCGATTTTCTACCCGCCTGCCGAGGGATTCAGCGCCGAGGCCGCCCCGTCGGTCCGCCTGAAGGCCTATCTGCGTGGCCAGCAAGATGTGGAGTACCTCGCGCTCTGGCAGCAGGCGACCGGGCAGCCCCGCTGGGCGGTGGGGAGCGAGGTCTTGCGGCAACTTCCATTCGACGGGCGGGTCGAATCGACGGGGCATACAGGAGATGAGGATGCGGGGGCAATGGCGTACCCCCGGCTGCGGCCCAGCCACCTGGCCGAACTGCGAGAAGCGATCGCCCGCGATCTGTTGCGACGCGGAACGTGGGAGCCCGTTGAGCCGAGGGCGTTGGTGCCAGCCCGCCGGGGCCGCCAGCGCCACCACCGGGCGGGAGGCTACGTCAGCGTGGGGGAACAGCCATGAGCGACCGGTCGCACCCCGCCTGCATCGCCAACACACCGGCCCGCTGGGGACTGACTGTGGCGACGCCTGACATCGTGGTTCTCAACCACGCTGTCACGCTGCCGGGTGCCGATTTGGGGACAACCATGCGAATTGCTGAGCTCGCGATCGCAACAGGCGGAGGCCGAGCGTCCGCCAGCCACCGGCGGAGTGCCGCGCGCGGGACTGGTGGACCGCTGACGGGCGTCGGACGAATTCCCAGGTGCGTGCTGCTGTTGAGTGCCTGGCTGTCGGTCATGCTGCTGCCTGGCCGGGTGAATGCCGCGGAGGGGGCTGAGCCGGGTGAGGCCGAGGTGAGCTACGCCCGGCAGATTCAGCCCCTGCTGGCGCGTCGCTGCTTCGCCTGCCACGGGCCCGATGCGGGGCATCGGGAAGCCGACCTGAGGCTCGATCGATTGGAAGAGGCGACGCAGGGGGGTGGCAGCGGGCCGGCGATTGTGCCGGGCGACCCCGACGCCAGCATCCTCTGGGAGCGCATCACCAGCACCGACGACAACGTGCGGATGCCCCCCCCGTCCGAGGGGGACGCCCTGCCACCCGCCGAGCGGGACCTGCTGCGGCGGTGGATCGCCCAGGGGGCGCGGTATGAGCCGCACTGGCTCTTTCGCGAACTGCGACGGCCCCCTGTCCCCACGCTGGCGAACGACCCCGAGGGGTCCTCCAGCCCGATCGATCACTTTGTGCGCGAGGGGTGGAGCCGGGCGGGGCTGACCGCGGCCCCCCAGGCCGACGCCCGGACGCTGGCGCGTCGACTGTCGATTGATGTGCGAGGCCTGCCCGCCGACGCCGGGTTGGTGGAGGAGTTCGCCACCCGCTCGGCGACACTCTCGCCCGCGGACCGCGAGGTGGCGTGGCAGCGGGAGATTGATCGGGCGCTCGCCGACCCGGCGTGGGGCGAACGGCTGGCGACGCTCTGGTTCGACCTGGTGCGGTATGCCGACACCGTGGGCTACCACGGCGACCAGGAGCATGCCAGCAACGCCTACCGGCAGTATGTGATCCGATCGTTGCAGCAGAATGTTCCCTTCGACCGGTTCACCCGCGAGCAGCTGGCTGGCGATCTGCTGCCCGCCGCGGGACTCGATCAGCAGGTCGCGACGGGCTACCTGCGCATTCTGCAGACCTCGCATGAAGGGGGAGTGCAGAAGGCGGAGTATCAGAAGAAGTACGACGCCGACCGGGTCAGAAACTTCGGCGCGGTCTGGCTGGGGCTGACGGTGGGGTGTGCCGAGTGTCATGACCACAAGTACGACCCCATTTCCCAGCGCGACTTTTACGCGCTGCAGGCGTTCTTCGCCGACCTGGACGACACGGCGAGCTTTCAAGGAGGGGACACGAACCCGACGAAGCGCGAGCCCGAGATCAGGGTGCCGACGGAGGACGACGCCACACTGCTGGCCCGGCTCGAACGGGAACTGGCGGGGCTGCCCAGCGAGTCGACCGCCGAGCGGGAGGCGTTGAGGAAACAACGGGCGGAAGTGACCGCGCGTGGGGAGCGGGCGATGGTGGCCCGGGCGGCGACACCCCGCGAGATTCGCGTGCTGTCGCGCGGGGACTGGATGGACCTGTCGGGGGAAGTGGTGGCACCGGGAGTGCCACAGGCACTGGCCGCGTGGCGGTCGGACGCCACCCGACCAACCCGGCTGGATCTCGTCGACTGGCTGACCGGCCCAGCCCGCGGGATTGTGGCCCGCACGCTGGCCAACCGGATGTGGGCCCTGTTCTTTGGGCAAGGGCTGAGCGTGACCACCGAAGATGGGGGGTTGCAGGGAGACCCTCCCAGTCATCCCGAACTGCTCGACTGGCTGGCGGAGGAATTGGTCTCGTCTGGCTGGGACCTGACCCACCTGGCCCGGGTGATGTTGCGGTCACACACCTGGCGGCTGGCGGCTGAGACGTCAGGGGCGGGGCTGCTCGCCGACCCGGCGAATCGGTGGCTGACGCGCCAGGCCCGGCACCGGCTGCCAGCCGAGGTGGTGCGCGACCTGGCCCTGTCCCACAGTGGCCTGCTGGTGCGGGAGGGGGGCGGGGTCTCGGCCCATCCGTGGCAACCGGAGGGCTACTATGTGCAGCTCAACTTTCCCCGGCGGGAGTATCGGCCCGATCGGAACGCGGGGCAGTACCGGCGGGCGGTTTACATGCACTGGCAGCGGCAATATCTGCACCCCATGCTGCGGGCCTTCGACGCGCCCTCGCGCGAGGAATGCACCGCCCGCCGCGAGAGCAGCAACACGCCACAGGCGGCGCTGGTGCTGCTGAACGACCCGACGTTTCTGGAAGCGGCCCGGCACCTGGCGGGGCGCGTACTGCGGCGGGAACAGCTTGTCGATGCGCGAGAGCAGGAAGTGCGGGACCGCGAGCGACTGGCGTGGCTCGGCCAGGAGTTGCTGCAGCGGGAGTGGTCGGCTGAAGAGACCGGCGCCCTGGAGCGCTACCTGGCCGCCGCGCGAGAGGAGTACCGCGACGAGGCCCCCGCGCAGGCCCTGTTGGGCGTGGGGTGGCGAGAACGCGGCCCAGTGGCCAGTGCACCCGCGGTTTCCCCGGGAGAGTGGGCGGCCTGGACCAGCGTGTGCCGGGTGGTGTTGAACCTGGGCGAAGTCTTGACCCGCGAGTGACGGGTTCTGCGTGTGACGGGGCCGCGCGTGACGGGGCCGCGCCGTTGATGCGCCGCCAACTCGACCGAACCGCGACGCCGCGTTCTCGACGAACCGGCGTGTGTGTGGTGACAGGGGGCGAATGGGCGGGCGAATGGGCTGCCTCTGCTGGAGGGGCGTTTGCGTTGCCAAAAGATCGACCAGCGGCAGAGAGCGACCGCGAACCAGTCCGCAGCATTGAGCCCCGGGGCGTGGCCTGCGAGAGTAAGGCGGAAGCATGGTGGACGGACCGGGCCACCGGTGACCCTCAGTTGAACAGCGAGGTGGAGCGATGTGTCGAGAGCTGACAGCGGGGCGTGAGGCGGTCGGGGGAGAACAGACCCAGCGCGGGCTGTGGGCTCGCGGGACGCTGGCCCTGCACGGGGGACTGCGGGTGGCGATTGCGCTGATGGTCTGCCTGGGGCTGATGACAGAGACACAGGCGGCCGAGCCGGCCTGGAAGGTGGGCGTGGCCCGGGCCGACATCACGCCGCGAACCAGCGTGTGGCTGGCGGGCTATGGGTCGAAGCGAGCTCCGGATGGCCAGTTGCATCCGCTCTGGATGAAGGCGCTGGCGTTCGAGGCGGCGTCGGGGGAGCGGGCGGTGCTGATCACCAGTGACTTCCAGGGGGTCCCCAAAAGCATGAGCGACCGGGTCTTCGCCCGGCTCAAGGAACAGCACCAGCTGGACCGGGCGCAGGTGATGTTCACCTTTTCGCACAATCACTGCGGCCCCCGGCTGGGGGATGACCTGATCGACTACTACCCGGTCGATGACGAGCAGGAGCGACTGGTCGCCGAGTACACGCTGCTGATGGTCGACCGGACGGTCGATTTGGTGGCCGAGGCACTGCAGAAGCTGGCCCCGGCGAAGTTGCAGACCGGGGCCGGGAAGGCGACGTTCGCGGTCAATCGCCGGAACAACAAGGAAGCCGAAGTCCCGGCGATCATGGCCCGGGGCGAGCCCCTGAAGGGGCCGGTCGACCACGCGGTCCCCGTTCTGCGGGTGACGCGGCCCGACGGTGCCGAGGTGGCCATCCTGTTTGGCTACGCCTGCCACCCCACGACGCTCAGCTTCATGACCTGGTGCGGCGATTACCCGGGGTTTGCGCAGCTGGAGATCGAGAAGCGGCATCCGGGGGCCCTGGCGATGTTTGTGAACACCTGCGGGGGGGACCAGAACCCACTTCCCCGGCGGACGGTCGAGTTGTGCGAGAAGTATGGCCGGGAGTTGGCGGCGGGAGTGGAGGGAGCCCTGGAGGGACCACTGGAGGAGGTGGGGGGCGGGTTGCGGACAGCGTTCAGCCTGGTCGAGTTGCCGTATTTGAAGGTGATGTCGGCCGACGACCTGCGGCAGGTGCAGGGGGCCGACCCGGAAGGGATTCGCGGGCGCTGGTCGCGGCGGCTGTTGAAGAAACTGGAGGCGGGGGAGAAGTTTGAAGAGGCGTATCCGTATCCGCTGCACGCCTGGCGGCTGGGGGGGCGGGTGCTGATGCTGGGGATGGGAGCCGAGACCGTGGTCGACTACGCCCTGAAGTTCAAGGGGCTGTATGGCGAGGGGACGTGGGTGTGCGGGTACGCCGACGACATGATCTCTTACATTCCATCGCGCCGGGTCTGGGAAGAGGGGGGCTACGAGGGGGGCTCGAACCTGTTCGAGTACGGCCGCCCCGCCCTGCGCTGGCGGGGTGACATGGAAGAGATCATCTCGAACGAAATGTCCCGGCTGGTCGAACGGGTGTCGAAGTAGGCTGGGAGCATCGGCCGTGGGGGAGCCCGGCCCAGAGGGAGTCCCACGCGATTTGACCGAATGTGCGATGCGATGGGTGCTGCCCATCGGGAAAGTCGCCCTGGCGGTCTGCGCGGGTTTCGAAGACGGTTGGCGAGCGAGCCTGACATGCGGGGGGCACGAGGCCAGCGTCATTGGTCCACGTGCGCGCAGGGCTCGTCCTGCTTGGCCTGTGCTGCTTCGGTCCGAGGGCCGAGACGTCAGGTCAACGTCTGGCGGGGGGGCCGGCGAGGGCTTTATCGAAGACCTCGTTGACGCGGGCGGCGACTCCTTCCCAGGAGTTCTGCTCGGCCCAGTGCCGAATTGCCTGGCGGTCCCAGGTGCGTCCAAGGGCCTCGCTGAGGCCGCGGGTCACTTCGGGGACCGAGCGATCCTTCAGCATGAGGCCCAGGTCCTGGCAGGTCATGATCTGGGGCACGCTCCCCACCGGGGTTGCGACCATGGGGGTCCCGCAGGCCAGTGCTTCCATGGCGGCGTTGGGGGACCCTTCGCGGGACGACAGCAGCAGGAACAGATCGGCGGCACTGTACCACCGATAGAGTTCCTCGGGGTTTTTCCGCCCGGCCATGATCACCGCCTGCTGCATGCCGGTCTGCTGGATGCTCTCTTCGATCTGGCGGCTGTAATCCTCGCCGTGACGGGCGATCCCCCCGACAATTGCCAGGGTCGCCTGGGGGACCCTGCGGCGTAGTTCCGGCAGTGCCTGGACGGCGACGTGGTAGCCCTTGCGTTCCTGCAGGGCCCCCACCCCGACGATGAGCGGAACGGCCAGATCGAGCCCCAGTTCGCGTCGCGCCTGGTCGCGGGGGATGGGACGGTATTTCTGGAGGTCGACACCGTTGGAGATCACGGTGAGACGATCGGGAGGGGCGTCGAGGTCGCGCATCGCCGCGGCGAGTTCCTCGCTGAGCGCCACGAACTGCGAACCGTGCCGGTGGGCCCAGCGAATCCGATCGCTCACCCGCCATTCCTTCCCCTGCTGGAGAATATCCCCGCCCCGGGAGGTGAGCACGACCGGGACCCCCAGGTCCCGGGCAAGCCGGACGGCGACCACGCCATCGGGATAGACGAAATGCGAGTCGATGAGCGAGATGCCCCACTCGCGATGGATCCGCCCGATCTGCCCCCGGATGGTCCAGTACATCAGGTCGTCGTGGAAATACCCACCCAGCTTGGGGACCAGCGGGTAGCGGGGACGCTCGATGGACAAGCCCTCGAGGACCTCTTCCCGGGGGTAGCGGGCCATGGTCCGCCAGCGTTCGGGACCGAAGGGAAGCGGGGGAACATACGGCGTGGGAGCGACCACCCGCATCTCCCAGCGGCCGGTGCGCTGCACGGCGGCGACCCGCTCTTTGACGAACGGTCCCACGGTCGCGTCCACCTGCGAGGGGAACACCGAAGACAGCACCAGCACGTGGGGGCGGTCTTTAGTCGACTCGAAGGGAACCACAGACCCAACCTTGAAAACTGGCGAGCGGAGGTCTGTCAGCCATCGAGCAGACCGGACCAGGACGCGGAACACCCAAGCATGTCGCCGGGCCACCCAGCCCCGGGTGAGCCACGATTCGGGAGGACGAAATCCTACCCGGGCGAACCGCCCACTGACAATTCCCACCGGCTGGTCGCGGGGAACGCATGGAAATTTTCATCAACCCGATTTCGCCTGCCAGAAGTTTTCCCCAGGCAAACACCCTAGGGGAAAGCCGCCTGCAACCGGCCGAGCAGTTCCGCCTCAAGCAATTCATCGCGGCCCAGCAGGATCCACCCCTGGGGGGCCGACTGCCCGACCACCAAATCGAGATCGCGCCGCAGGGGGTTGGTCTGCTGGAAGGTCGCCGACGAGGCCGACTGCCCCAGCGCTCCCGGGGCATCTTCCAGTTCTTTCACCACCTCGACGGCGATGTAGTAGCCCCCCTCGGCGGGGGTCACGTTCACCACGGCCCGCCGGCGGATCGACTGCAGCGTGCTTTCCACCCGGCTTTCGAGCCCCTGCGAGTCCTGTTGCCAGGGCTCGAGCACACTGGCACCGACCTTGTACTCGGTTTCGATCACCCCAGGCTGGCTGCCAAGCGTGCGGTTTTCGCGGGCGATTGCGAAGTAATCGTGCACCACGTCCACGGTGGTGTCCCAGACCATGTCGGGGTTGTTCGCCCGCACAAAGACCGGGTTCGAACGGGCCACCGGGCGGGCGGTCGCACACCCGGCCAGGCTGCAGACCAGCAGGCCCAGGCACACCAGCCACCGCTTGTGGAGTCCCTTCACTTCAGCACCCGATTGTTCCAGGGGGACTTCCCGACGCCTGGCGTCGGGAATCGCCCGCCCACGCCCCCCAGAGCCCGCCGCAACCCCCGCACGGGGGCCGCCGGCTCATTTCCCGGGAACATGGCGGCCGGAGTCTGTCAGGTTTGACCATTTCCCTCAATAGGAACCACCGCCCGCCGCTCGCTCCTGGCTCCCCGCTTGCCATTCACCGGGGTCCTGCGCCGCCTCTCGGTTGTGAGGGACCTGCGTCTGCCACTCGCGCAACAATCGGGGCCTGACCTGGTTACGCCGCGCGGGCCAAAGGACGCACCTCCGGGCTGGCGGCTGCGACGCCCCGGGAGAGTTCGCCCAGGCGCTGCAGAAACTCGTGGGTGCTCCCCGTCCAATCGGGCCAGGCGAATTCCCGGGCCGGTCGCACCTGCTGGCGCGCCCGGGCCAATTCGGGATCCCGCAACACCGCCGCCAGGGCCGCCGCATCGTGCACGGGGAAGTACGTCGCGAACCGCCCCCCCACCTCGCGATGGGTGGGGATGTCGGTGGCGATCATCGGGGTCCCCCGGCTGAGCGATTCGACGATCGGCAGGTTGAATCCCTCGGCGAACGACGTGCTGAGCGTGGCGGTCGCGTGGCGGTAGCAATAGTCGAGTTCGTCATCGGTGACCGATTCGAACCAGAACAGCCGGCGGTTCAACTCGGGATGCTGCCTGATCCGGCGGGCGACCTCTTCGCACCGCCAGCCAAACTTCCCGACGATGACCAGCGCGGGACCGTCGGGGTCAGGCCACAGCCGCTCGAGCGCATCGAGGGCCAGCGCATGATTCTTGCGGGGCGACATCATCCCCACGGTGAGATAGACGGGCCGCGTGGGGGGCTGCTGGAAGGCGGCTTGAAGTTCGGCCCGGGGGGCGACCTGTCCGCTCATCTTGTCGAGGCCGACGCCCAGGCGAAACGAGGTGCCGCGAACTCCCTCCGACCCGGGGGGCAGGTGCGACTGCACCTCGCGCCAGGTCGCCTGCGAGATGCAGATGTAAGAGCCGCAGACCGCTGTGACATTCCGCCACCAGCGGGTGAAATCGCGGACGACTCCCCCGTCGACCGCCTCGGGATGGCTGAGGGGAATGAGATCGCAGACGCACTGGCAGATCTCGGCACCCGCCCGCCGGGCGCGGTGCAGATCGGGCCAGTAATGCGACCTCACGTTGACGTCGAGCAGCACCATCAGGTCGCCCGGCTGGAACTCAACCCGCGGGGGGAAACAGCCGCGGACGGGGGCCAGCACCGTCTCGGCTGTGGCGTCAAACACATTCCGGGTGCTGCGGGCCACTTCCATGAGGCCGACGCGGTCGACCTGGCGGCGGAGTTTCTGCTTCCAGGAAACGCGTGCCGGGGCGTGGGGATCGCGGGGGCGAAACCGGTCGGTCACCATCTGGGGGGTGAGGGGCTCGAACCCGGTCGCGGTGCGGAACACCAGGGGCTGGCAGCGGACCTGGAACTGCTCGGCCAACTGCGGCGCGGCATGCAGCAGACCCGAGACCATCCGCTCGATGCCAGTGTGCACATGCGTCTGAAACGTGCGGGTGCAGTCGAGGTAGATTGTGCGCAACGGAGGAGTCCTCAACAAATCCCGAGTCCCGCAGTTTCGCCTGGCAGCGGGAGATCCGGGAGACGACGGTCACAGCTTTCCAACCACAGCCTTCCACTCAGTTCCCCAAGGGTGAAACCCGGCCCGCAGGGGGCGGGACTCTAGCACCCCCTCGAAATCCGGAAAAGATCGGGTCGGCGGGCGAGTGGGGCAAAGTGGTGCGCCGGGGGGACGGCGAGGCTGAGCGACCGGGCGACTGGCCCGGCGACCGCAAAGCTGTCTTTACCCTGTTTGGCCGTTTCGGCTACGGTTCCGCCCCGCCTGGCGGCCGACTTGGGCTGTGGCGGTCGCGAGGGATCGCTGGACGCTTACGACCAAGGGAGCATGCATGCCAACGCATCGACTGGGGTGGAAACTGGGGCTGGTCTGGCTGGCGCTGGGCTGTCTGGAACTGTGCGGCTGCGGGCGTCAATCGACCCCCACCACCACGTCGGGAGGCGTGGGAGTGGTCGATCTCGATGCAGTCGCGAAAGCGATTGGACGCGACACGCAGATGCAGCAGAGCGCGGGCCGCAAGGTCGCCGAACTGTCCCGGGAAATCACGGAACTGCAGGCGGCGATGAACCGCCGGCTGGCCCAGGAAAACGAGCAGCTGGAAGAGGAGACGGAAGGGGGCAAGCCTGCGGCGAACGCCCAGAAGGAACTGCTGCAGACTCGGGCCAAGATGGTGCAGAAACTGCGGGAAAAGAAAGCTGAGGCTGACCGCCTGCTGGCCCAGCACCGCGCCCGGCTGATCGCTGAATTCCGCGAAGAGACGCGGCCCGTGCTGCGGGAGATCGCCGACCAGCGGGGTTTGAGCATTGTCATCCCGAAGAACGAGGTGCTGCTGCTGACGGTCAACCCGGCGGTTGATCTGACCGAAGCCGTGGTGGCGAAACTGAAGCGCGCGGGAGGCCCGGCACCCGCCCCCCTGTCCGACAGCCCGACGGTTCCCCCCGATGGCGAACTGGAGAGCGGCGACGGCACCGCAGCGGCGGCGAACTGAGGCCCTGATCGACAGGCCTCACCAGGCGGTCTGCGCCATCGACGCGGAGCGGGCCCGGTTGTCGAGTGCCAGGACCGTTGCGAGCGGCGGGCTCTGCGACCAGCGAGCGCGGGGAGCGAGTGTCGAGAGCCTGCCGGCCAATTGGTCGCGCGGCGCCCGGCGTGGTGTCGCGACAGTCACCTGGCGGGACGTGCCGGCGCCTGGGCCGCAAGGCAGGCGACCTGGTGTGGGGCGTGCGAGACGAGTGGTCTCGCGGGGGTCACGGTTCCCCACGAGGACGAGTGAACGGACTGCGGATTCCTTTGAGGAGCGGACGCGATGACCAGTCGGGCGGCGACGGAGTACCGGTACGAAAAGCTGACGTGGCCCGAGATCAACGATGCGGTTGACCTGGGAAAGGTGTGCATTGTGCCGTGCGGGTCGATTGAGCAGCACGGCCCGCACCTCCCCCTCGATGTCGACATTGTCTGCCCGGTCGGGATCGCCCGGGGGGCGGGAGAGCAGTTACCGCAGAAGATCCTGGTGTTGCCTTCGATCACGTACGGGTACACCGGGCACGTGATGGATTTCCCCGGGACCATCAACTCGAACTACAGCACGTTCATCGAGCATGTGCTGGACGTGGTGAAGTCGCTGGCCTACCACGGCTTCAAGAAGATCCTGCTGCTGAACGGGCATGGGTCGAACATGCCGAATCTCGACCTGGCGGCCCGCCGGGCGAATGTGGAAACCGACGCCGAATGCGTGGTGACCGCCTGGTGGAATCTGCTGACGGTCGACAAGCAGTTTTTGCCCAGTTGGCGGGAAAGTCCCTTTCCCGGGGGTTGTTCGCATGCCTGCGAGCTGGAGACCTCGCTGTACCTCTACCTCGATGAGGGGAGTGTGCGGAAGGAGTTGATTGCCAGTGGCGAGATCTCGTTCAACCGCGAGGGGAACCCGTTCAACTGGGTCGATCTGTTTGCGGCGGGACCGTCGACGGTGGTGTCGTGGACCAGCAGCTACAGTCAGACGGGGGTCTTGGGGGCGGCGGCGCTGGCGAGCAAGGAGAAGGGGGAGCGGGCCTGGCGGGAAGCGGTCAGGCAGTTGCTGGCGTTCGTGGAGTACTGGCACGCCCGGCCGAAGGACCAGCGGCAAGACCTGCACAGAAAGCCACCGACCATGCCGCTGCCGTGGGGCCAGGGGGGCCCGGGACACCCCCAGTCGTAGCGAAACGCGGTTGAAGCGAAACGAGCGAATCGTGTCGCATTCGCAGAGATCGCAGTCGAGGCGATCGCACCCAGGGGTGGGAGGGCAAATCAGTCCGCTTTCCGGGCGGGGTTGGTCCGATCGCTCTTCGAATACCGCTTGGGAAAGCTGGATCGGTTCTGCGTCACTGCGGATCCTGCGGCGGAGGTCGGACGTGGCGGGGAATGCCGGTCGCCGCTTCTCCCGCCAGTGTCTGGAACCGCCATTCGCCGGACCCGGGCACTCTGCCGCGAAAAGGGCGTGAGCTGACGCGGAGCCTGCGGGGAGGAGATGACCCGGCGAAAAAATGTCCCCCGCCGCACAGGGGGGGTGGCCCCCCGCCGTGGTTCCTGCCTGCCGTGGATCCTCCGTGCCGTGGCTGCTGCCTGCCATGGTTCCACCGTGCCGTGGTTCCACCGTGCCGTGGTTCCACCGTGCCGCAGAGGACAGGAATCTCGGCTCGAGGAAAGATTTTTGAGCGTGCCGGGAGTGGTCAGGCGGAGACCACGCCGACGAGGGCATGACGGCTCGGGCATGACGGCGAAGATTAGCGCGGCTGAAGCAGTTTTTCCCGCTGGCCAGATTACACGGGCCAAGCGAGGTTCACCGCTGAATTCAAGCATTATTCACAGGTCGGGGATATCCCGAAGAGCTGGTTCGGAGTATACTCTGAATCCCACACAATGGCCTCATCGAGGTGGCCTGATCTCTGCCCAAACCCGGATTGATCCGAGTGGTGTTGGGCTGACCTTTCTCTACCGCACCATGTCGACGATGACCCCCGTGTCTGGCAACCTGGGCAATTACTCCGCGCTGCACATCCAACTGCTCGAGAAACTCAAAGCCAGGCAGGCGGTGATTGGCGTGGTGGGGCTGGGCTACGTGGGACTCCCGCTGGCGAACCTGTTTCACCAGAAGGGGTTCCGGGTCGTCGGGTTCGATGTGGACCGGCGGAAGGTCGACAGCCTGACGGCGGGGCGGAGCTACATCGGCCATATTTCCGAGGCGCGGGTCAAAGAACTGATGGCGGACGGGCGGTTTGTCCCGACCACCGACTTCGCGCGGATGGCCGACGTCGACACCGTTTCGATCTGCGTCCCGACTCCGCTGAACGCCTACCGCGAGCCCGACCTCAGCTTCATCGAGAAGACCGGGATCGCGCTGGCCCCCTACCTGCGTCGCGGCCAGCTGGTGGTGCTCGAGAGCACCACCTACCCGGGGACCACGTTTGAGGTCTTAAAGCCACTGCTGGAGGCCGGTTCGGGCCTGAAGGCGGGGACCGACTTCTTCCTCGGTTACAGCCCCGAGCGGGAAGATCCGGGCAACCCCAACTTCTCGACGTCGAACATCCCGAAGGTGGTGGGGGGCTTCGACGCCGAATCGCAGGCGGTCTCGGTCGCCCTCTACGAGATGGCTGTCCCCAAGGTGGTGGGGGTGTCATCGATGGAAGTCGCCGAGGCGTGCAAGATTCTCGAGAACACCTACCGGGCGGTGAACATCGCGCTGGTCAACGAGCTGAAAACGGTGTTCGACCGGAT
>CAIUHT010001082.1 GCA_903898975.1 uncultured Planctomycetaceae bacterium | reverse complement strand
GCCCCAGCCTCGAAATTCCCGAAGACAACCTCGACTACTTTTTTAGCTCCTGGCTCAAGCAGAAGGGGCACGGCTTCGTCGCGACCCACTCATCCACCGACACCTACGGTGGCTACAAGCCTTACTGGGACATGATTGGCGGCACATTTGACGGGCATCCGTGGAACGCTGGTGAAACAGTCACAATCACGGTTCACGACCAGAAGCACCCGTCAACCAAGGAGTGGGGCGAGGAGTTTCAGATTCGGGACGAAATCTATCAATACAAAAACTGGCAGCCCGAAAAAGTGCGGGTGCTGATGAGCCTCAATATGGCGAAATGCAGCACCAAACGCCCCTACCACGTTCCAGTCGCCTGGGTGAAGAACTACGGTGAGGGTCGGGTTTTCTACACCAACTTAGGGCACAACGCCGAAACCTGGGCCAACGAAAAATTCCGTGCCTCGCTGATTGGAGGCCTTCGCTGGGTCATGCGGCTGGAGGAGGGCGACGCCACCCCGAATCCCGAGTTGTCCAAGGCCTGGAACGAGAAATCGGCCAGCGAGGCCAAGTAGCCCCGTATGTCCAAATCCCACGGGTCCCGCCGAGTTGCTGGCCTCCGAGTGCAAGGCCGCCTGCTTGGGTGAGTCTTGCCGCACTGCATCGCGTTGCCCTCTCAGCCTTGCCCTCCCCGAGCACGGTCGTCGCCCACTTTTTACCTGCCCAGGCCGCAGACACTACGGCAACAATTTCCCGGACTGATCTTCCGCCCCCCATGAGGCCCTCCTCAACCGACCGGGGTGCCACTGGACTTGATTTGGCGTTCTCTGGGGCAATCAAATCACTCGGCTGTTCGATTCGAAGGGCGTTCGAATCAGTCGGATGATTCGGTTGGACGGTTGCCGAGCGGGGGTGATCCCTGAACCAGCGGGGCTTGGATCCTTTTGAACCCGACAGTGGACCAAAACACGTGAACGACACGACCGAACCTTACCTGCTCGAAGGAGTCGAGATAATCGACACCTTCGCCGAGGCGTTTCCGATTACCGCTGCACGCGTGATCATCACTGCCGAATCAAGGCGCTGGGCCCGCACAGCGGCGACGGTTATGACCGGGAACGCGACCAGCGTGATCGCGTGTGACTGCGAGGCGGGAATCGAACGGATGATTGACCCGGCAGAGACCCCCGACGGGCGTCCGGGAATCAGCGTGCTGGTGTTCGCGTTCAGTCGCGATGCCCTTTCGAAGGCGCTGGTGCATCGTGTAGGGCAGTGCGTACTGACCTGCCCCACTACCGCCTGCTTCAATGGCCTGCCCGGCTCTCCAAAAGATCGCCAGATCGTGGTCGGCGGACAATTACGGTACTTTGGTGATTCGCACCAGTCGTCGAAGAAGTTCGACGCGCGGCGATTCTGGCGGATCCCGGTTATGGATGGTGAGTTCGTCGTTGAGGAGAAGTTTGGCACGGCGAAGGGAGTAGCTGGCGGGAATCTGCTGCTACTGGCGTCTGATCAGCCCTCGGCACTCGATGCCGCGCAACGAGCGGCCCGCGCGATCCGTCAGGTGCGCGACTGCATCTTGCCATTTCCGGGTGGAATAGTACGGTCGGGCAGCAAGGTGGGGTCGAAGTACAAGAGCCTGAAAGCCAGCACCAACCACCTCTACTGTCCGACGCTGCGCGGTCAGGTGGCCAGTGAATTGCCAAGAGAGATTGGGGCAGTGTACGAACTGGTTATCGACGGCCTGTCGCCCGATGCAGTTCAGGCCGCAATGCGAGCCGGACTGCATGCGGCGTGTTCTGTCGCTGGCCTGCTGCGGGTGACTGCGGGGAACTACGGGGGCAAGTTGGGCCCGTTTCATTTCGCCCTACGTGACCTGGTGACACCACCAAATCCGGCCTCTTGACCCGACGGGAAACCCTCTATGTTCACCGCGAATGCCGGACGCTCGCCTGTCGAGCGGGAATTCTTGGAGCGGGTCGCGCTTGGCAGGAGTGTCCGGTGGTGTCTCTACGGATCGATGGTGGCGCTGGCGGCGGCGCAGGCAACCGCACATCTGTTCCAGTCGGGTCCACGGTACGTCCCCGGCCGCTGGCCTGAAAGCCGCCCCGCCGACGTCCCCTTTTTCAGTGCGAATGATCGCTCGCGGTGGTGTGCCGTCTGGTCGCTGACCGAACGTGGAACGCACCAGATCGACGAGATTATCAACCGGCCAGGCTGGGATACGATCGACAAAGTCAGGTTGGGCGACCACTTCTACTCTTCGAAACCGCCTTTTGTCGCGGTCATTGCTGCCACGGTTTACAGGGGAGTCCGGGCGGGACTGGGGTACGACCTCGATCGTACGCCCCATCAGGCCGCCCATGCTGTTCTCTGGGTTCTGAATGTGCTCCCCTGGATCGCGGCTCTGGTAGTGCTGGCCCGACTGGTTGACCGCCATGGTCAATCCGACTTTTCGCGGCTGACGACGCTGATGGCCGCCAGCTTTGCCACGTTCGTGACTCCATTTCTGCAAACACTCAACAATCACACCCCCGCGGTCTGCTGTCTGATCTTCTCGTTCGCGGCCGTGCTTTGGGCCCAGCGTGCTCCCGATCAGTGGCGTCCCTTTGCCCTCGCGGGATTTTGGTCGGCCACGTGTGCCTGCTTTGAACTCCCCGCAGCTGTCTGGGGCCTGACTTCCTGCCTGCTCTGCCTGCGGGCGAATGTGAGATCGACGCTACTCTTGTTTGTACCTGCCGCCCTGCCATCGCTCGCGCTGTTTCTGACGACCAATTCCGAGGTGACCGGAAGCTGGCTGCCGGCGTACGCATCATTCGGGTACGCCGAAAACAACCCCTACCACTACGTGGTTGGGGGCGTTCCGAGCTACTGGCTGAATCCATCGGCAATCGACCGCGGTGAGTCTTCTGGATGGTGGTACCTGTTCCACTGTGTTTTGGGACATCACGGCATTTTCTCTCTCAGTCCCTTGTTTTTGGTAACTCTCGCGGGCTGGCTCTGGTGGCCCCGCAGCGAGCCACCAGCGACCCGCCTGATACAGGGGCTGGGGCTAGGGCTGACTGTGTGGGTGCTGGCCTTCTATTTGATGCAGACTTCGAGTTGGAACTATGGCGGAGTGAGTTGCTGCCTGCGTTGGGCACTGTGGCTGCTCCCGCTTTGGCTCCTGGGGTTGCTGGCTCCGCTTGACCGTTGGGGAAGTGGGGCTGCCCTCCGCTGGCTGACTGCGGCGCTCTTGGGATTATCGTTTTATAGCGCCTCAATTCCGCGTGACAACCCCTGGCAGTTACCATGGTTACAAATCTCGTGGGAGCATTGGTTTCCTCGACCAAACAACGGATCCTCTCCAAAACTCCAGTCAAGTTGGATGGCCCGACTGCCACGCTGGCCAGAAGGTGCGAACAGCCTGGTGTTAGGGTACGCTGCAGAACTTCCGAGTGGTGGGAGTGAGGAATTCACTTTGACATTTCCCCGCCCTGAGGCGGAGAGTCGCCCAACGGTACTGGTGACGGGGGCCGCTCCGGGATTGGCCGGACGATGGCTCGAGAGGGAAACGGCTCTGGAGGTTGATCTTTCGACTTTGACCGACCCTCAGGAGTCAAAGAAGAGTGGGAACCCTGGGGCCGCGATGGCTTCTGCGACGGGAAGCGCCGGGGAGACCGAGAAAGGCCCCACACCCGCCGGGCTTTTCTTGCTTGGGCTACCCTGGGTGGCCCAGACGCCAGCTCCCCAGTACCGCTGGGGAAGCACACGTTACCTGAAGACCCCACTGCAAGGCGACGCGATTGCTTGCCGGCTCTTGTCGGCATCGGTGCTGCTGCCCGCGCAAGGAGGACGCGGACAAGTGCGATCGCGGCGGGTGGTGTGGTGGGCCGACGAACTCCCTTGGGGGGCTTTGCAGATCGAGGACACCCTCACAGACGCGGTGGACAATGCGATTCTATCGCGACGCCGATACCGACTGGTCTCACACTCGCCCCCTCTTATCGCGATTCCAAACCCGCCCGCTGACGGACCACCCGATCAGTAAACTCGAGGAAGCTGTAGTGAGGAGTCGGTTAATTTAGACGGGATTACGTTGACAGGAACTCACACAGATAGGCCGGCCCATCTGCTACGAGCTTAACTCCCGCAGGTTTTGGCATAGCCCCAGCCGAAAGCATTGTGGTAGAAGGTGGTCCACGGAATGGCGGCAATCCGCCCCGATTCTGCCTGTTCAGGGAGGAACATGCGATGTCTGAGGACCGACCCAACTGGCTCCTGCGACTGGGGGCCGTGCTGGTGACCGGAGCTGCCGGTTTTCTCGCCGCCAATCAGCACTGGATCGATGTCTCTCGGTGGCCTCTGGTCGGTCAGCTGTCAGCGAAAGCAAGCTCGAAAGCCTTGTTTCCCCAAGAGCCGGGCCTCGTTCCTGATCCGATCGATGTTGAGATTCCCCCCGAATTAGCGAACGCCCAGAGCGAGCCGGCCGATGACGAGGAGCCTGAGTCCAACGCTCAGTTGATGGAGGATCGCGACGTCGAGGGAGTGCAATCAGCGGGGCATGAGGAATCAGCCGAGGCCCCCCCTCCAAAAGCCCGACGCTC
>CAIUHT010001081.1 GCA_903898975.1 uncultured Planctomycetaceae bacterium | reverse complement strand
GGCGGGAATCTGACCACCCAGCAGGGCTATGAAGCGGCCCGGCAGTGTGCCGTCAAGATTCTGCAGTCGGTTCATCATCGGCACGGAACTCTCGACGGACTGCGGTTGCTCAAGGTGCTGGGGTGCGTCTATTCGGCCCCCGACTTCATTGAGCAGCACCTGGTGATCAACGGCGCCTCGGACCTGTTCCACCAGGTGTTTGGCAAAGAGGGGAACGGGTACCACGCCCGCAGCGCGCTGGGGTTCGCCGCATTGCCCACCGGAGCCGCCGTCGAAGTCGAGGCGATCTTCGAGGTTCTCTAGGGCCCGCATGGCCCTGGGCGTCCTCTACGCTCCCGATCGGGACAGCTCCCAACCGGCACCGCCACCGGCCTGATTCACCTGCCGTTCGGTCCCCGCATCTCACTTGCCAACAACTGGCTGGCTGGGTGTGGTCACCCTGGCTGAGGATGTGAGACCGTGGGGCCGAGTGGCGGCCTGTGAAGGCTGCGATTGCGTCCTCACTGCATGGATTCCCGGACCAGTCGGGCTGAAGTTTCGTTGCCGCCGATTGGTGTGCCGCACTGAACCTTCGCCCGCCCTGGGCCGGAGTGCGTGCGGCGCTGATCGGCGGCGTTGCGGGCGGCGTACGCCGTCCGCGACCGCTGTCAGCGACGGGCTTCCCGCAGTGGGGCGGGCCCCGACGTGGTCGACTTGGGGGAGAGCTCGACCCACAGCAGCGGATGGTCTGAGGCCCCCGTGTCCTGCCAGCCCGCGTCGCGAACTTCCAGCCCCTTGACCAGGATCCAGTCGATCTGCCCCCGCCCGGGGGGCGACGTGATGACCTGCCCGGCGAAGGGATTGACGATGTCTTCCCGGGCCAAGAGCGGAGCCAGCAGCGGATCGACCGCCGTGGTGTTCAGGTCGCCCATCAGGATCGCCGGCGGAGCGAGTTCCTCAAAGGTGCGGACCACCTCCCGCAGTTGGGGCAGGCGGTCGCGATCACGATCGACGTGGGTCAACAGCACGCGGACTGGCTGGTCGAGCGCCGGGACGGTCAGCACCGAAAGATTGCCGTGCCCGCTGGGCGAACTGCTGGGCAGTGGCACGCAGACCCAGCCCCTCACGGGGGTCCGGGTGAGCAGCCCGTTGCCAAAGTCGGCGACACCGAACCGCGACTCGTAGGGAAGGAACATCCAGCCCACCCGCAGCTGTCGGCCCAACTGCGCCGCCTGGTTCATCCCCTGCAAGTCCCAGTTGGACAAGGGGGTCGGCCCACGGACCTCGTTCAGGCCGACCAGGTCGAAGTTGGTCAATTCCCGCCCCACGCGGGTCAGGTCGCGACGTTCATCGCGCCCCTTGCCGCTGTGGATATTCCAGACCGCCACCTTCCAGCGGGGGAGATGCGCCTCGGCCGCTCCGGGAAGATCGCTGGCTGCGTCTCCGGAGGTGGGGGGCAGCGGGACCCGACGACCGGCCAAGACCGCCCCCACGGCGAGCGCCGCGAGACACAGCCCGCACCAGAGCAATCGGGGTAGTCGAGAGACCATGAGGCAGAGGTCGGGGGGCGACTCGGGGGCTGCCACCGCCTGGGGGCAATCCCGCTTACAGAGAGAGGCTTGTACCAGTCGGGGGGCCTTGGGGGACAGGTGAATCTCAGGTCGGCGGGAAACGGGTGTAAAACCGACAAAATCCCACCGCCACACGCACTCTGACCCAAGTTGGGCAAGCCACTGCGGTCGCAGCCGATGGGCGCGTCAGGCTAGGCAAATGCGGCAGCCAGCGGACACGACCTGGCGAAATGGAGAACCCGGGAAGTTCAGGCAAGGCCAGCAGTCGGCACCGGCGACGTCAGGGCGCCCGGCTGTGCCCAGAGACAGCCCGGGAACGCTCAGTCCACCGGTCAGTGGGCGGGCCTCTTACCGCGCGCAAGCGGGCCACGCATGCCCGTCGCGGAAGCCCGCCTTGCCGCCGGCGTTCTAAAACTGTTCGTCGGGGCGGAGAAACCGCCATTCCCCCTCGGGCAGACGCCCCAGGCGGACGCGTCCAATTCGAACCCGCTTCAGC
>CAIUHT010001080.1 GCA_903898975.1 uncultured Planctomycetaceae bacterium | reverse complement strand
CCATGATCAGCAGGTCCCCATCCAGCGACCAGTCCACCTCGAACGAGAGGCGTTCAGCGAACATCTTCTTGGCGAAACCCGCCAGGACAACCACCATCTGTCCGGTGCCATCGGCGTTCAGCGTCAGGGTCCGCTCGCCCCGATAGTAGTCCCGCCAGACACCGAGCAGCCGGGATTCACGGGAAGGGACCGCCGCGGTGACCTCCTGGGAGACCAACCGCACGGCACCACTCTCGCCCGCGGGCGGACGCTGTAACCCAACCGTCGCCGCGACGGGCGGGACAGGCAGCAGAAGCCACAGCAGAAAGATCAAAGCCAGCCCGACGGCGTGAACCGCGAGCGCCAGCCCGAGAGACCGCAGCGTTGAACCGCAGCAGGTCTGGTCGGACTCCGTTTTCCAGGCTGGTTGCATACCGTCCGGAGCCATGAACTTGAGGGAAGGGTGAGCAGCGGCCGGGAAGATTAGCCAATCCCCCAGACCTTCAAAAGATCAATCCTGAGAGTCGCAAACTGCCCGGAAAACAGGGCTCCCCGTCACTCAGCCGGGCGGCGCTTGCGAGCCCAGGCTCACGTCCCGCCCCTACCTGTCCGCGAGTCCCGGTCGTTCCATTCCTGGCAGAAGGCTCGACTGCGACCCGCCTGATCGAAGCGGCCAGGATTTCAGGGTCCCCAGATTGTCACAATGCGTCAGGTTCATCACACCCGTGACCACGCCCCCACCCAGCGTCTCGTGTTGTGCCCCGACTGTCACAGTCCGACTGCCGTGGTCCCATGGAGCACAGGGCCCACGACCCTCACCAAGGCCACCGCCGGGCCATGCACATCAGCCCACCGTAACGAACTGGCTTGCCCGCAACTGCCTCCCCGTGCTCGACCACGGGGAGCGAACGATACGGGGGGCACTGGCACGCTGCCTGACAAGCTGACTGGCCCCCTGCCCACCCGGGAGATTCAGCCCACCGCAGACTGCCCCCCCCCTTCCGTCAGACCCCAAGAACGATTTCCCGAGCGCGAACTCCCGACAGCAAACTCCCTACAGCAGGTGCCGGGCCTTGATGTCGAGGTACCGCGTCACAATCTCGGAGGTGAGCTGATTGGGCAATACATCGATCGCCAGCATTCCGGTGGCTGCCAGTTTCTGGATGAGTTGTGTCTGGGTCAGCAGCAGTTGTGCGGCCGAGCCAATCTGAATGGCATCCAGATCCCCCCGGGGAATCTGCCGGACCCGCTGCTCGAGTGGTACGTCGCGCAAAAAGGCGGTCAGCACAAGGTGCGGGTTCTGCAGTTCGCGGACGTGCTTGCTGATGGACTGGAGGTGCAGATCGTCGAGGGCGTGTGTCAGAAAGACCACCAGGGCCCGCTTGCGGAACCTTAATCGCAACTGCTCGACCAGCTGGGGGTAATCGGTCGCTTCATAACGGGGTTCCAGGTCGTACAGGCTGCGGATCATCGCCTGCATGGCGGCCGAGCCCCGCATCGGTCGCAGCCAGCGTTCAATCTTCCCGCCGGCGGCCATCAGGCCCACGTTGTCACCCTGCCGAATCGCGACATGCGACAGCATGATCGCGGCGTTGATCGCGCGATCGAGATGCGACACTCCATCACTGCTGTTGGCCATCGCCCGGCCGCAGTCGATCACCACCAGGATGTTCTGGTTGCGCTCGACCACATACTCCCGCGAGACCAGTTGCCTCTGCCGGGCGGTCGCCTTCCAGTCAATATGGCGGGGCTCATCGCCCTGGCGGTATTCACGGAGGCGATCGAAATCGCTCCCCCGTCCTCGCAGCTTGGAAAGCCGCACGCCCAGTTCGGCCGTCCGATTCCGCCGGGCCAGCAGTTCCAGGCCATGCACCGCCTGGATGTCGGGGTAGATCTTGACCTGCGCTTCCAGCAACCGCTGGTCATGAAACCACCACAGCCCCAACCACGACTGCATCCGCAACGTGATCCGCCCAAACCGGTTCAGGCCACGCAAGTGGGGGACCAGGTGATAGCCCTGCGAACGGGCTTTTCGGGGCTCCAGTTCAATCTCAAACGGAAGTCCCTCGACTGTGGCTGGAAGGGGATGCTCATCGTGGAGCGACACCTTGACCGCACTGAGATTGCGGTTGGTGAACCAGATGCGAACGAGGTTTTTGGCCCCGACGCTCATCACATCACCCGCCTCGCGCTCCACGCCAACCTGCGACAGCCGGGGAGAGAGGTACGCGTCCACCAACGACAGGGCCAGCACCGCGAGATTGAGGAACCAGCCCGCTCTCTCGAGCCACACATCGAACCGCCCCAGCCCGTCCCAGGGGGCCGAGGCGACCGGCGCGAGGAAGACCAGGGCCGCGAGTCCAAAGAGCACTATCAGGCGACGGCTGGGAGTCATTTGCGGGGGGCCTCGACCGCCTCGAGAATCTCCCGCACGGCGTCATCGGCGGTCACCCCCTCAATTTCGGAATCGGGTCGCAGGCGAATTCGATGCCGGAGCACCCACGGAGCGAGAGTCTTGATGTCATCCGGCGCGACGAAGTTGCGTCCCTCGCAGGCCGCCATGGCCCGCGCCGCCAGCAGCAGAGAGACCCCCGCCCGCGGGCTGGCCCCCACCGCGATCGATTGCCACTTGCGGGTGCGGGCCACAATCGCGGTGATGTAGTTGATCAACGACTGCTCAACAATTACCCCCGAGATCGCCCCTTGAATCGCCTGGACCGTCGCCCCATCCAGCACCTCCTGCAAACCGAACCGTGAGAGATCGCGAACATCCCGCCCCTCGGAATAGTGCCGCAGAATGTTCCGCTCTTCATCGTAGCTGGGATAATCGACCAGCAGCTTGAACATGAACCGGTCGAGTTGCGCCTCGGGGAGGGGATAGGTCCCCTCCTGTTCGAGGGGATTCTGGGTCGCCATCGTGAAGAATGGCCGCTGCAGGCGATGGCTGTTCCCGTCAATCGT
>CAIUHT010001079.1 GCA_903898975.1 uncultured Planctomycetaceae bacterium | reverse complement strand
GGCCAGCGTCTCGCTGCTGGCCGCCGAGGGACGGGCCACCACGCTGCTCCGCGCCGATCTTGAAGAGCTCCGCAGTTCCGGCCAGAGCCTCATGCCCGAGGGACTCGAAAAAGACCTCGACCCGCAGGCGACCGCCGACCTGCTGGCCTTCCTCTCGGCCCAGCAGGCCCCCGCCAAGATCATCCCGGGCAACGAGCCCAAGCTGGTCGTCCCGCACGCCGGGCAGGTGCCTCTCATCGCCCGCCACGCTTCTCTCACTGGTGGCGACATCACCTACGAAGGTGCCCCCTTTCACAACATCGGCATGTGGCATGGGGCGAACGATCAGGCCGCGTGGCAGTTCGAACTGACCAAGCCGGCGAAGTACGCGGTCTGGGTCCGCTTCGCCTGTGCGCCCGATTGTGCCAACAACGTCTGCCAGGTCGACCTGCCCGACCGCGCGCTCCGCTTCGCCGTCCCCTCCACCGGTGGTTGGGATCGCTATCAGTGGAAGCAATTGGGGGAAGTCGCGCTCACCGCCGGTCGGCACTCACTGGTCGTCCGCCCGGGCGACGGGCAGGTCAGGCACGCCCTCCTCGATCTGCAGGGGGTCTACCTGGTGCCGCCGGGCGCCGAGCCTCAACTCCCTCCTCCACCTACACCCACCGCCACCATGGTGCTGGGGACCCCCGCGCAGGCCGCCGCCCGCATCCTGGATGACCGCGTCCCCGTGGGTGAACGCGAAGCGGTTGTCCCGCAGTTCCTGCATGCCGCCCCGGCCTTGATGACCGCGCTCCTCGATCAGCTCCCCACGGGAACGCCCGAGGAATATCGCCGCATTCCCTGGATCTGGCGGGTCGCCATCGCGGCGGGCAAGCAGAACGAAACCACGCCGCTGCGCGAACTGCTCGAGCTGTCACTCCCCGTTGACGACGCACCACTGCACGATTGGCAGGCGGTCGTCCTGGGAGGCGGGTTGATCAATGGACTCAGCCAGCGCGACAAGTGGCCCGTCGCCCGGCTGGTGGAGCTGACCGCCGACCAGCCCGCACTCCGGGCCCGCCTCGCGCGGGCCGCCGAGCTCGCCGACCGCATGGCGGTTGATCCGAAAGTCCCCTCGGGGACCCGCTACGACGCCCTGCGGATGCTGCCGCTGCGGGGGTGGGAACTCGCCGGGCCCCGGCTGAAACAGTTCCTCCCCGCATCGGCCGGTGAAGAACTGCAGATGGGAGCGGTGAGTGGGCTGGTGGATCTCGACCACGCGCAGGTCCCGGCGCTGCTGTTGCAAGCCCTGCCCGAACTGACCGCGGGGAATCGTGAACTCGCCTTGCAGGGACTCACGCGAACCGACGAACGCCGGCAGCAGCTGCTCGCGGCAATCGCCGGGGGGACGGTCCGCACCGAGTGGGTCTCGCCCGCGCTCCGCACCCGGCTGCAGACGACCGGTCCCGAGTCCCTCCGCAGCGAGGCCCAGCGACTCCTCCCTACGCCGTAGGCGCGAGTGGGCCACGCAGCCACATCGGTCCGGTTTGCCCCTACGCTTCGAGCGGCAGCGCGATCTCAATCTCTGCCCACAGGTCGCTGTCGGGACCTTCGGCGAGGAAGTCGGCAGGTCCGCGCTCCGTCGCGGTCCCGCTCTCCTTTGCGATGACACAGCGGGCGAGGGAGTGTGCCAACCCATGGGAAACAGGGGCTGACCCCGCCGTGGCTGCGACCAGGGCGTTGACTTCCGCCAAGGTCATCCCCGTGGCGGCTTTCGCGTCGAACTTCGCGTGGGCCTCAGCATCTGACGCCAAGTCAGACCGCTCGCACGCTGCCGCGTCAGGCCATGTCGCTCGCTCTGCCCGGAAGTTTTCCAGGCCGAGCCCGGGGAGTTGTTCTTCCCTCCGAATTTGCACGGTGCGAGGAGCCAGGATCCCCAGTCGGACGCGACCGCCCCGAATCTCAAGAACATGCACCCAAATGTCGTCACCCAACCGAACCGCCTGCCCCACCCGTCTCGCCAGTACCAGCATGGTCGCCTCGCAGGAATCGGGAGTCATGCTCTGTCGGGAAGTCAAAATCCCTTCAGCACTCCCTCAAGCCTACGACGCGGTTGCGAACGGTCGATGAATGTTGTGTGAAATCGCGTCTGGAATAATCCATGTCTTGAGCGAGTCAAGCCTGGCGCAGGGGCGATGGAGACAGGTCACGCCCCCCAGTCCGCAAGAGAGTCGCTCCGGTCGAGCACTTGTCCCGCCCCTTCCGTCATCTCATTCGACAGGCCCTTTCGGACGAATCTGACCGCCACGTTTGAGCCCTCTCATACTGGAGATCCCCGAGATCCTTGCAGGCGCTCCGCTGTCCGAAGAACTCTCGTAAGACCTGCGCGCCCGACGACCACGCACGGCGAAAGCGAACTGTCAGTCGGCCCAATCGACCCACTCCGGAAGGCACCCCGGCCGGGTCGTCACACCCAATTCACCTGCCACGACACCCCAAAGCGGTCGCTAAACCACGCAAACCGCCGGCTGAAACCATACTCCCCGGGGGGCATTAGAAACTGGCCACCCACCGACAGCCCCTCCACGCATGCCTGAAACTCGGCGTCACTCCCCACTTCCAGAAAAATCGACGCCGCCGGGGTGAAGCCAAACTCATGTTTCACCGGCGAATCAAACGCCATGAACCGCAGCCCCCCCAGCTGAAATCGCCCCCGATAGACCCGCTCGTTCTGCTCCGCACCGGCCGCCGAACTTCCCGCAGCGACCCCGCTCGGTCCCTCCGCTGGCCAAGGCTGCAGCTCCAGCAGTTCGGCCCCGGGCACCACCTGGCAATACAGCCGCATGGCTTCGGCGGCTCGCCCATCAAACATCAAAAACGTATGTGCCGTCGGTGCCATCGCGTCCCCAGCCTTTCGCTCACTCCAGGTCGTGCAGCGGGGAACGCTTCGCCCCTCATCCACGTCCACCCCACCCCCGCGCCAGGCCAGCGTTCGCCCTCTCCCCCGCCCGCACTCGTTCGCCAAAACCCCACCGCACAGCGTGCGTTCGTCAGTCGCATCCTGCTGGCCCGGAACAGGCCCAGGCCGGCACTCGATGAGCGCCGCACGCATCAGAAGGCTCGGCTCTCGACGCCCCGACCGCGTCTCGAGTGGGTCACGGCACCACCGCGGCTGGTAACCAGCGGGCACCTCTCAAAGGATGCGAAGACACCCGGTCCGTACTGGGCGATGGAAATCGCCCTCAAGACCGTTCACCTCGAGCACGTCGGGGCTCGTCGTCGAGCCAGGAAGGCAGGTGTCCGCAGAGGCGAAACGCCTCCGGCAGCCAGGCGCAGCCAGACATCTGCCCGGCTTCCGCCGACACGCCGCCGACACGCCGCCGCCCACTGCCGCCGCCGCTCAGCCGAACAATTCGAGGATCGGCTTGCCGGTCGTCAGTGTCCGCGAAATCCCGCTCGCGTCCTGCGGATTGTTGATCGGAATGTCGAGCGCGTGGTAGATCGTCGCCGCCAACGCCTCCGGATGCACCGGATTGTTCGTCGGGTACTCCCCGTACTTGTTCGACTTCCCGTACACCCGCCCTCCCGCAATCCCCGCCCCCGCCACGATCGACGAGAAACATTGCGGCCAATGCTGCCGGCCCGGAGGACTCTCCTTCATCAGGTACGGCGTTCGCCCGAACTCCCCGGTCACCACCACCAGCGTGTTCTTCAGCAGGTCTCGCTCGACCAGGTCGCTGAACAGTCCCGCCAGCGCCTGGTCCAGGCGCGGCAGGCAGAAGCCCAGCCCGTACGACCCGTTCCCAAACGCGTTCCCCATCCCCATGTTGCCGCCGTGCATGTCCCAACTGCTCGCGGGAGGCCCGGCTTTGTCGTGCTCCGCCTGCCCCGCCCAGCCGTTGACCGTCACGATCCGCACCCCCGACTCCACCATCCGCCGGGCCAGCAGCATGTTCTGCCCCAGCGGGTTCATCCCGTACCGCTCGCGGATCTCCGTCGGTTCCCGGCTCAGGTCGAACGCCTCGCGTCCCTCCCGGCGGGTCAGCGCGTCATAGGTCTTTTCCCGCAGGTCCGACCAGTCTTTCACCCGCTGATCTTTATCGAACCGCCCCGACTCCAGCCGCGCGACCAGCGACTTCCGCTCTTCAAACCGCGACTCATCGTACTCGTCGTAGATCGAGGGGGGTTTGAAGGTCGCCATGGCGGGATGATTGTCGGCGGCCCCCACAAAGACGGGGGCGAACGCCGAGCCCAGGTAGCCACCGATGCCGAGGTTCGGGGCACAGAACACGGGGGGCCCGACGCACTTGATGAGCCACGCGTTCGAAACGAAGTTGCGGGTGCTCGGCTTGTGCTTGGCGATGAACGACCCAATGTAGGGCTGACTGTCGGGAATCCCTTCCTGGACCCGCTTTTCGGACTGGCCCGACAGCAGGTTGTGCATGGCGTCGAAGTGATTGGCGATGCCCCCCGGATGGGCCATCGAGTTGATCAGCGTGAAGTGCTGCGTGAGGGGGGCGAGCCGGGTGTGCATCTCATTGAGCAGCATCCCCGGGACCTGGGTGGCGATAGGCTGATACGGGCCACGGTATTCCAGCGGCGCCTCGGGCTTCATGTCCCAGGTGTCGACATGGCTGGGGCCTCC
>CAIUHT010001078.1 GCA_903898975.1 uncultured Planctomycetaceae bacterium | reverse complement strand
CGCCTGCTGCACCTTCTCGGCCGCTGTCGCCAGGGTGGGCTGCGCGGTGAACCAGACACTCATCCAGAACAGCAGGGCGAAGGCGACCGCTCCTCCGGCAATGATCGCGGCGAACTCAGCCCCCCGCGTCATGCCGGCGGAGATCCAATGGGGATCCACCAGAAACCAGCCGGCCGCGAAGGCCCCGGCCAACACCACCAGCATCAACAGCCAGGGGCGACTTCCCACGAGCAACTGGGGAACCGCCTCGCGTTCGAGCTGGTCACAGGCGGTGGTTGCCGACTGCAGCGACTCGGTCACCAGGTTGGCCAGAGACTCTTTGTCGCGGGGGAGTGCGATGGCGGGAGGGGGCTCTTCCAGGCGACCCCGCCGGGCTTCGACCAGCGCGGTCACCCGGGCGAGAGCACCGTCCAACCCCTGGTCGGCCTGCTGCATCGCTTCGCGCGACTGCTCGGCCTGCAGCTGCAGCCGTTCGAACTGCGCCACCGGATTCTCGGACGAATCCTCGGCCGTCACCGAACTCAGCAACCAGTTGTTTTCCTGGAATTTCGCCTCGGCCCGCTGCTGCGCGGCCGCCAATCGCTCGTGGAGGGCGGCCTCGGCATCGGCGTGGGCAGATTCGATGCGGGCCTGGGTGGCGGCCAGGTCGGCATCGAGGCCGGCCCGGGCCGTCTCGAGCGTCGCTTCCCGTTCCGTGACGCGCTGTTGCAGTTCGTCGGCCAGTTCCTGCAGCCGGTGGGCGAATCGCCACTGGGCCTGCCGGTCGGTGGTCGCATCGAGATGCGCCAATTCTTCTTCCAGCCGCTGACGATCGGCAATGCCGCGCTGCAGGCGCGAGACCACCGCCTGTGAGAGCGAACTTTCGGCCAGGGCTCCCCCATCGGGAGAAGTCTCGCCTCCTCCCCGTGTATCACCAGGGCTCACAATCTCGCTCCGCCTGCTTGAGAACGTCGGACAGTCGCTGGATGGCAGTGTACGCCTGGGAGAATTCCAGGGCGATGGGCCGGAGGAATTCCTGCTCGAAATGTCGGCTGTTGGCATCGCGCCACTCCTGTCGGGTCTCGGACCACACCGCCTGCAGTTTCTCGAGCGAGTCCTGCAGTTGACCAATTCCGCTGTTCAAATCTCCCGCACTCATCGCCCCCCCTCCTGCCCGGGTTCCCGTTCCGATCCGGTCGCGTCGGTGACTGGAGTTTGTTTCGACATCGGTTCGGTCGCCGGTGTGTGCGATGCGTTTTCGGAACCAGCCTCGCGATCACTCGGGCTCCCCTGGCCCGCGGGGAGCGGGGGCGTTCCGGTGACATCCTCGGCGCGACTGTCTCCGGGGGGGACCGGTTCGACGGGAGTCACCGGCGGGCTGGCCGATTCGTTCCAGGAGATGGACTCCTCGCCGGGCGAGTGGCCATTGGCCGAGACATCGGCGGGGGGAGGTGCCAACTCGGTGTATTTCTCCAGCGCCCGCAGCGTCCGGTCGAGCACCGCCAGGCCGCGGGGGACCTGAACCCCCAGGCAATCCCGCAGGCGATTGAGCCTGCCCCGGTATTCTTCGACCTCTTCCCGGACCAATCGCGCCCAGCGACGGACCTTTTCGGTCTTCACTTCGGCCTGGTACAGCCGGTCTTTGGCGAGCCGCAGGTTGTCTTTTTCTTCAATGCAGGCGGGGCGAAAGTCGTTGGTCTTGCGCATCATCGCGGTGTCGAGAGCCGACCGTGCCCGGCTGATTTTCTCGTGACAGCGCAGCACCTCCAGCCGCCAGTAGCTGGCCGAGTCGGACTCGAGCCAGTGCAGGAATTTCTGCGCCTGCCGCTCGAGCTGGTCGAGTGTCCCCGTCGTCTCTTCTTCAAACTGGATCAGGGCGACCCGAAACCGGGCAATCGCCTCAACCGACTCCACATTCGCAAACTCGGCCATCTCCCCGGCCTTTCATCGATGGTTCGCACAGGTCTCGCGGGCAGCAGGCGGCGGGCCACGCCGACGGAGGTCATGTTCAGCGCTGCTGCAGGTATTCGTCGATCCGCTCGGCCTTGCGCAACAGGAACGGGATGTATTGGTTGTTGGTCTCGATGAACCGGGCCATGCCCTGCAGGTTGCGGCGGAACTCCTCGGTGAACCGCTGGTTCTCCTGGTCACGCCAGGTGGCACTCAACGACTCGAGTTGTCCCGACAGGCTGGCCAGCTGGTCGACCAGTCCGCCATTGAATTTCTTGAGTCCGAGGGCAAACCGCCGCAGTTCCTCGGGATTGACAATCGCCTGTGACATGACCGGCCTGGCTGTTCTGCAGGGGGACCAGGCTGACCAGCGACCAACCCGGTGGGGAAAAACCATCAGCCGCGACAGCCTCCCTCATCCGCGGGTG
>CAIUHT010001077.1 GCA_903898975.1 uncultured Planctomycetaceae bacterium | reverse complement strand
TCCGCTGGTTTCCCGACCGCCCTGGCATGGCCACCGGGCTGGCGATCATGGGCTTTGGTGGCGGCGCCCTGCTGGGTTCCCCACTGGCCGATCGACTGATGGACCTGTTCCGGTCAGAGACACAGGCTGGCGTCTGGCAGACCTTCGTCACGCTGGGAGTGGTCTATGGCAGCCTCATGCTGTTGGGCGCGCTCACGGTCCGCATTCCTCCCCCCAACTGGCGGCCCACCGGCTGGACTCTCCGCCCCGCACCAGGGGGCCTCATCAGTGCCCACGACGTGCATGCCAACACCGCGATTCGCACCCCGCAGTTCCTGCTGCTGTGGGTGATGCTCTGCCTGAATGTCACCGCGGGCATCGGCATCCTGGGCAAGGCCTCCGACATGCTCCAGGACATGTTCGCTGTCGATAAGCAGGCTGGGGCCACCTTCGTGATCCTGCTCAGCTTCGCCAACATGGGCGGTCGTTTCCTGTGGTCCACCCTGTCGGACGGGCTCGGCCGCAAGCGGACTTACGCGCTCTACTTTGGCCTCGGCGCCCTGCTGTACGCCCTGCTCCCCTCCCTGGCACGCACCGGCGCCTACCACCCCTTTGTCGCCGTCTGCCTGCTGATCATGACGATGTACGGCGGCGGTTTTGCCACGATCCCCGCCTACCTCCGCGACCTGTTCGGCACGATGCATGTCAGCGCCATCCACGGGCGACTGCTGACCGCCTGGTCCCTCGCTGGAGTGCTGGGCCCCGTGCTGCTCACGCGGTGGGCCGAACGGCAAAAGGCGGCGGGGGTTCCATCCGCCAATTCCTACAGCCAGGTGCTGTACTTCCTCAGTGCCCTGCTGCTCGTCGGTTTTGTCGCCAACCTGTGCATCACCCCGGTCGCTCCCCGCCACCACCATCCCACCCAGGGCTGAGCACCCCCTCTCCGCCCATACCCGGTTCCGCCGCGCAACCGTACCCGCTGTTCACGCCAGCAGTTCGTCCACGACTCGGGCGGGGTAGACGTCGGTCAGTCGCTCCTGCCGACTGTTGTGGAAGTAGCTCAGCGCCTCGTGCTCGAGCCCCAGCAGGTGCAGCAGCGTGGCATGCAGATCGGCTGTGGAAACCCGGTTCACCACCGAGCGATAGCCGAAGTCATCGGTCGCGCCGTAGGCCTGTCCCCCACGAATACCCCCTCCCGCCAGCCAGACACTGAACCCATAGGGGTGATGGTCTCGCCCCTCATTCCCCCGCTGGCGGTTCCCATCCCGCTGCTCGGCTCCCGGAGTCCGCCCGAACTCTCCCCCCCACAGCACGAGCGTCGAGTCGAGCAGGCCCCGCCGCTTCAGATCGGACAGCAGTCCCGCCACCGGCCGGTCGGTCTGCTCACAGCAACTGCGCGTCCCGGCGGTGTTCCCCGTGTGCGTATCCCACGGCTGTCCCCTCATGAACAGCTGCACGAACCGCACCCCCCGCTCCACCAGTCGCCGGGCCATCAGGCAACGCCGCCCGTAGTTGCGGGTCACTTCCTGGTCGAGCCCGTACAGCGCCTGCGTCTCGGCGGTCTCGTCGTTCAGATCGAGAGCCGAGGTCGCCGCCAGTTGCATCCGTGCCGCCAGTTCAAAACTGGCCATGCGGGCATCGAGTTCCAGCTCGGCGGGACGCGCCGCGCGATGCCGGCCATTCAGCTTGCGCAGCAGGTCAAACCGGGCCGTTTCGATGGCTGCCAGTCGAGGCTGGGCCGGGTTCAGGTGCAGCACTGGCTGTCCTTCCGAGCGGATTGCCGTCCCCTGGTAGACGGGGGGCAGCCACCCGCTCGACCAGTTGCGGGCCCCATCGACCGGCAGTCCCCCGGGGTCGGGCAGAGCCACATACGCCGGCAGATTCTGGTTCTCGGTCCCCAGCCCATAAGCGGCCCACGACCCGATGTTCGGGCGGCCCGCCACCGTCATGCCGGTGTTGGCCATCCAGATCGCCTGCTCGTGATTGCGATGCTCGGTGAACATCGACCGCACCACGCAGATGTCGTCGGCGTGGCCGGCGATGTGCGGCAGCACGCTCGAGAACTCCAGCCCGCTCGTTCCGTGCCGGGCAAATGGAAAGGGGCTGCCCATCAGGTAGCTGGTGCGGTTTTCATCATCGGCGACCTCGGCTGGCGGGGGCTGTCCGTCGAGCCGGGTCAACTCGGGCTTGGGATCGAGCAGATCGACATGGCTGGGCCCACCGTGCATGAAGAGCTGAATGACCGCGCGAGCCCGCCCCGGCCGAACCGGGGGACGAGGCTGCACCCCTTGCCCGCGCGACACCTCGGCGTGAGCGGCCGTACCACCACCCACCCCACCGGTTGCGAGCAGGGCGAGCGCACCGAGACCACCACCCAGTTGGGCCACCGCCTCGCGACGGGACAGGCCCCACGGTGCGTGGGGTGTCAGAAAGGTCAACATGGCAGACTCCCCCAACAGGGATGAACCAGGACACTCAATCGATGTAGACGAACTCGTTGGCACTGAGCAGCATGTGGCACAGGTCGGCGAGCGCCTGCTCGCGGGCCTTGGGCGAGGCGACCCCCGCCCCTTCCAGCCGGGCCTGCTGCTCGCGCCAGAACTGTTCCAGCTCGGCCCGTTCTTCGGCTGTGGGGAGTCGCCCATACGCGCGGGCAATCGCCACCCCCATCACGTCGTCACCCGCTTCCCCCAGCAGGCGCTGGGCGAACGACTCCGCCAGCCGCACCGCCTGCTGGCTGTTCAACAGCGTCAGGGCCTGGGTCGAGACCGTGGAACGTGACCGCTTCAGGCAGTTGGTCTCCATCACCGGCTGATCGAACGCGTGCAGCAGGGTCAGCGGGTGCGACCGCAACACCTGCAGGTACACCGAGCGACGGCGATCGAGATTCGGATCGGCGGTGGTGACTTCGCCGTCGGGATGTCGAGCCAGGGCAATGGGTGGCCCAAACAATCGCTGCTCGAGCTGACCCGCGACCAGCAGCAACGCATCCCGCACAGGCTCGGCTTCCAGCCGCCGAATCCGCTGCCGCCAGAGCAGGCGATTGTCGGGATCGCGCTGCGCGGCATGCTCCACCACCGCAGGGTCCGCCACCGCCCGTTGCCGCCACGCCTGGGACGTAAGCATCAACCGCTGCAAGTGCTTGATGTTCCAGCCACTCTCGACAAATTCGCAGGCCAGCCAGTCGAGCAAGGCCGGGTGACTCGGCGCCGACCCCACCGTGCCAAAGTCCTCGGGGGTGTTGACCAGCCCCTCGCCAAAATGATGCAGCCAGAGCCGATTGACAAACACGCGAGCCGTCAGGGGATGGCCCGGCTGTGTGAGCCAGCGGGCGAACGCGAGCCGCCGGCCGCTGGTCGGCGCTCCCTCGGGAGGAGCCTGCCAATCGAAGGGTGTCGGGGCAGCCAGTGCCGTGGGCACACCCGGTTCGACCGCCTGCCCGGGATTCAGCGGGTCCCCCCGCCGCAGCACAGGCGTGGTGACCGGTCCGGGAAGGTCATACAGCGCCCGCAGTTCGTCGAAATGCCTCCGCTGCCGTTCGTAACCGGCGACCAACTGCTGGTGGGCCGACTGCTGGGTACGAAACTCGGCGTACGTCTCGGCGAGCAGCTTGGGCAACTGCGCCTCTTCAGGCCGCAGCGTCGCACCAAACTTCGTGACCAAAAACTTGTCCACGTCCGACCGGGCGGCTGGTTCCTTCGCCAGGGCCTGTCGCACATCATCGCGGATCACCACTGGCACGGCGGCCAGCCGGTCGTTGTACAACCGCTCGCGATAGTCGGCCTGGATGGTGGCGAACGCCTGGTTCGCCTGGGCGATCTGCTTGTCGAGTTCGGCGTTGTGGCGATCGGCCTCGGCCTTCTGCGCGGCGGTCGCGACCGGCAACCGCCGCTCCATCTGCGGAATCCACTGCCTGGGGCGGAAGGCCGACATGAAGACCGCCTGCAGCCGGTAGTAGTCGGTCTGCGGAATCGGATCGTACTTGTGGCTGTGACAGCGGGCACACTGGACCGTCAGCCCAAGGGTCGCCGACGCGACAATCTGCAGGGTGTCGTTGAGCGTGGGGTAGAAATAGAGAGCGTCGGCGTTCTTGATGGTGCTGAAGTCGGGGCGGCTCGAATCGGGCGCGCAGCGGAGAAAGCCTGTCGCGATGACTCCCTCGATCACCTCGTCAGGCAACGTCGGCTGCGCCTGATACGCCTGCCAGTACCCGGTCAGTTCGTCCCCCGCCAGTTGCTCCTGCAGAAACCTGTCGAACGGCTTGTTCTCATTGAACGCGCGAATCACGTAGTCGCGGAACCGGAACGCCGTCGGCAATGGACGATCTTCCGACAGGACTCCCGCCGAGTCGGCATATCCCGCCAGGTCCAGCCAGTGCCGACCCCAGCGTTCTCCATACCGCGGATCGGCCAGCCAGCGATCGACCAACCGGTCCCACTCTTCATCCGTGGGATGGGCGGTGTCGCTCCCACGTTCCCCCGGCTGGTGATCGCCACTCGCCCACTCGGTCACTTCTGCGGGTGTTGGTGGCAGGCCCACCAGGTCGAAGGCCAGTCGCCTCAACAGCACCGAACGCCCCGCCATCGGTGCCGGCTGCAATTCCGCCCGCTCCAGCTCGGCGAGGAGGAATGCATCGATCGGGTTGGCGACCCAGCCCGCATTCCGCACGGCGGGTACCGGGGGGCGGACCGGCGGTCGAAACGCCCAATGATCGCCGGGGTCCCCGCGTCGGGTGCGCTCTTCCGGGCGGACCTCTTCCGGCTCGCTCGCCGGGTCGGTCAACGGAGCCCCGTTATTGATCCAGGTCCGCAAGAGTCCCTTCTGCTCTGCCGAGAGTGGCGGGCCCTCCTTGGGCATTTCGTTCGCTGCGAGTTTTTCCCACAGCAGGCTCGACTCGGCGGC
>CAIUHT010001076.1 GCA_903898975.1 uncultured Planctomycetaceae bacterium | reverse complement strand
TCAAGGCGACGTGTCAATTCCTCCGGCAGGCAGGCGATCCGCTCACGAACCTCGGTTGGCGTCAAGACGTGACGATATCCGGCCCCGGCAGGCTCGGTCACAATCCGCAACGCCCCATCATCACGCACCGCATGCCAACGCTCCGGCGCAGAGAACGGATCCCGCTCAATACGCGATCGCGGATGTCGTTGTCGAAACGCCGCCGCTGGACGCGGATCGGAGTGACGGATCGTGGCGGAAGAACGGCGTGACTGGCGTTGCGCCAGCGAGGGAACCGAAGAGCGATGCGGCATGACACGAGAGCCTCTGGAACTTGACCCAGTTCCATCCTAAGCCCGGCCAGAAACCGATCACAAGATGTACACCTTAAGCTGCATCCCAGAAACGACTTGCAGAAAAAAACAGCCCTTTTAAAAAGGGCCCCTACAATCGGAATCTCTCCAGTTGCGCCAATCGCAAAAATGTTAAACGGGGATGACTAAATGGGTTGTGACATGCCCGCAAACCGAAGATGCCACAGCAGCCCAAGCTTTGCCTCCATCGGACGTACACTAATATTTTATGTTATTGCGCAGAAAGGACTTAGGAATAAACACTAGCTGTCTTGCGAGATTCGCTCGGTCGCCCCGTCGCCAGATCTGGCCATGGAGCCTCCACTCCCCCCAAGATCTTCCAAAACATCGCTTCGACAGGCGAAGCCGAACGTATCCCGCTCAGGCTCAACTGGTCCCTGCTCTCCACTCGTCAGCATTGCCCTTGGTCAGCACTGTTTGGATCAGCACCAATCGGTTCGGCTTTGGCCGTTGGTCAGCTTCAACGACAGTGCACCGCTGTCGCTCGGGACTGTTTGCGACCTTCACCACCTGCCACAACCTTCATGACGCTCAGCGCACTGGGGATCGGGACAGCCACAAGCCAACAAGAGCCAGGACCACCACTCCCGCAATCACGACAATCATCCACCCCGGATGACGCCTCCATGGGGGCAGTTCCGCCTCTTGTCGCACCCGCGCCGCCCTGGACCGTCGGGTCACTGCCCCTTCTTCGGCCGGTGGCTGCCAAGTCCCCGCGGCAGTAACCACATTCGACTGTGCTGGGGCCAAATCCCGCCGACCCCCTGTTTCGAGGCCGCCCCCATTCCTCCCCGGATCAGCCTTCAGCGGACCATCCTTCTGAGGTGGTACGACCGGCGCGACAGCGCGCTCCAGCGGGGCCGATGCTTCGAACAGCTCCTCCTCAGCTCCCTCCCGAAACCCTCGTTCCGACAGGACTCGCCGCCCATCCCCCTCGTCACTTGCAGGGTCCCAGTCATCCGGAACGATCACCGTCGCCGCCGGCCCCCGCCCTGGAAAACCCTCCGGTGGCCAAGCCTCCGCTCCCTCCCGCAGGTTGGGCTCGGCAAACGTCTCCCCCACTGGAAAAGCCCCGGGAGATTCCAGTTGATTCAGGAATGAACGCAGTGGCCCCTCGTCCCCCCCAGCCATCGGCCCCATTTGCGACAGGTCGATCGAGACGTTGATGTCTTCAACAGGAGCAAAGACCCCTGTGGCCGATTGCGGACGACTGGACTCCTCGGTGGGCGTGTCTCTCGTCGTCGGCTTTGCCTCGGCCACAGTGTCTGCCGACTGACTCCCCGCAGGCTTGGTCATCGCCGCTGGCCGATCACTCGCTGGTGCCTGCGGCTCGGCTCGATGTGGCTTTAGTTCGGCAGCGACCGCCTGCCCTGAGGCCGCCTCGACCACCGCGCGCTCAGCCGGGTTGGTGAGGTTGCCCGTTGCGTTAAGCTGCGACCTTTCCGGTTGAGGCAGTTTCCTTGTGGCCCCGCCAGCCGAAGTGTTCCCCTTCGATACGACGGCGTTGCCCGAGGATCTTTCCAGGCCAAGCTTGCTCACCGAGACATCGCCCGGCGAAACCTCGACGCTGCCCGCCGTAAAACCGGCTTGACCGGTCGGCCCCACGGCCGGGTTCAGCGCCGCCCATTCCGCCCCACCCGCTCTCGACAGCCAGGCGACCAGGTGCCGGGTCAACTCCCGGGCCGACTCAAATCGATCCTCGGGAGCTTTTCTCATCAGCCTCAGGCAGATCCGCTCCAGCTCTGCCGGAATCTCAGGTCGCAACTGCGACGGAGGAACGGGCTCATTATGCTGATGTGCCATCAGCCGATTGACGTCGTTCCCCTCGTTGAACGGAGGATGACCGACCAGCAGGAAGTAAAACGTGCATCCCAGGCTGTACAAGTCCCCTCGGGCATCCACACTCGTCGGGTCTCGAATCTGCTCGGGGGAAGTGTAATTCGCCGATCCCAGCTGCTGTCCCTGGTAAGTCACTGAATTGGCGACCCCCGGGTTACAAATCCGAGCCAGACCCAGGTCGAGCACCTTGACCACCCCTCGATCACTGAGCAGCAGGTTCGCTGGCTTGACGTCCCGGTGCACCATTCCCGCCTTGTGCGCATGATGCAATCCCTCCGCCGCCTGGCGGGTGTATTCCGCAGCTGCCACCGGTGTCACCGGCCCCCCTGCGTCTACCAGGTCCTGCAACGACTTGCCCGCCACGTACTCCATCACCAGGAAGTGCACTTGGCCGTCCTGGTCAATGTCGTTCGCACGCACGATGTTCGGGTGATCGAGCGCCGCCAGGGCCTGGGCCTCCCGCCGAAACCTCGCCAGCAGCGTGTCCTGAACAGAATTGGCCCGGGGCAATACCTTGATCGCCACGCGACGCTCCATCAGGCTGTGCTCAGCCAGGTAGACCGTCCCCGCCCCACCACGCCCGAGGTGCGACAGCAGCTTGTACTTCCCGAGAAAGAAACCCTTGTTTCGGCCCTGCAGGAGCTTGTCGGCCTGCCACCGCGTCAACAGCTTCCGATTGACCAGCTCGTCGGCGATCTTCACCGGATCCTTGGTCACCCCCGCCAGTGACAGCATCTCCCGCAGCGCGTTCTTCAGGACTGCTTCATCCACCAGTTTGCTCTGGCGGATCAGGCCCACAAAAACGTCGGGTGTCAGTCGGCTGGGTGGCATCGCAAGGATTCAGGCACGGCCTCACTACGAACTCAAATCCACACCTCTTCAAGCTTAACGGCCCGTCCGGGGCAATTCCAGACCCGCCTCCCCTGGACCGCTCTGCTCCTATTCTAATCGGCTTCACTCCGCGCTCAACCCCTCAGTTTTCCAGTTCGCCAGACTTCCTTCCCCTTGAGCCATTCGCTACTCACCTGCCACCATGGACTCCCTCTCCGGGCCTGTTCGCCACTCGGCCCGCCCGACTAGCCGACCCCAATCGTTCCTCCAATTCACGCTGCGTCCAATTCACTGGCACTGCGACATGAGCACATCCGCCCCCGATTCCCCCGGCAGACCACCCACCACGCGGGTGGCTCCGCTCGGTGGAACACGCAGTTGGGGCACACTCCTAACGCTCATCGGATTCGCCCTGCTGCTGCTCGCACTCTACGACACCCAGTTCACCATTCCCTGGCCCATGCCCCGCTCGTGGTATGCCCACCAGGCTGTCTGGGTCGCCTGCGCCTTTGCCCTGGTCTTCGCCGGACTCTCACTGCAACGCGAACCCCCTCATCGCCTCTCCCCCCCGGGTCTCCCCTCCGGTTGGTCCCCCACTCGGCCCGGTCGCCGCTTCGAACGCCTCGTCCTCCTCACCCGCCCCGGTTGTCACCTCTGTGAAGATGCCCAGGAACTCCTCGCCGAATACGCCGACTTCCTCCCTCCCCTCGAAGAGCTCGACATCGATCTCCACCCCCCGCTCAAGGCCGCCTACTGGGATCAGATCCCCGTGGTCCAGATCGATGGTGTCGACCGGTTCCGTGGCCGGGTCGACGAACATCTGCTAAGACGCCTCATTGAGGGTTCCCCCCCGGTCGAAGGTTGAATGCCTCCCCCGGCCGGCCACTCCTTGCCCGCTCGACGCTGCAGCTTTCGCCTCCTCTCCCACTTGCATCGCTCTCCCGTGACCAACTCCCGCAGCTTTCTCCACGAACTCGTTGGCTGTTTCTCGGTCGGGGCCGCCGGCAATCCGACCGTCGACATGGT
This sequence comes from uncultured Planctomycetaceae bacterium, assembly GCA_903898975.1. Taxonomy (GTDB): domain Bacteria; phylum Planctomycetota; class Planctomycetia; order Planctomycetales; family Planctomycetaceae; genus UBA10511. The sequence continues at coordinate 353 of CAIUHT010001076.1, read as the reverse complement.
GGAAGCCGCCTTCCGTCACCACGGCCTCCCCTTCCGCTACATCAACAGCGAGGTCCCCCCCGAACTGCTGGGTGATGCCGTCCGCGGGGCCCGCGCCCTCGGCTTTCGCGGCTTCAACTGCAGCCTGCCCCACAAGGTCACCGTCATCCCGCACCTCGACGGCCTGGGCACCTCGGCCGAACTGATGGGGGCCGTCAACTGCGTGGTCCGCCGGGGCGAGCAACTCATCGGCGAGAATACCGATGGCAAAGGCTTCCTCCGCTCGCTCCGCGAAGTGCTCGATCCCCAGGGCAAACGGATTGTGCTGTTCGGCGCCGGCGGGGCCGCCCGGGCCATCGCCGTCGAACTCGCCC
>CAIUHT010001075.1 GCA_903898975.1 uncultured Planctomycetaceae bacterium | reverse complement strand
GCAGCGAGGTCAGCACGAACACCGGGGGGAACAGCGCCTCGCGTGCCGAGCGGGGTGGAGGCAGCCACCACAGCCCCAGCGCGGCGATCGCCCCGGCGACCAGGTAGACCGCCGCGGAGATTCCAATGAAGCGGAGCGTGCGGCGGGTGCGCAGCCGGATGTTTCGTTCGGCGACCGAGGCGTGCATGGAACTGGGCGACTCACAAGGCCACAACGCGGTGATCCCGCGAGCAGCCCGCGCCCCGACAGACCGCCAACCGGTGTGGGTCGTCATGACCCGGGGTGAATTCTCTCCACCTCGGGTGAGTCGACGGTCGCGGTCGGGTCTCAGGCCAGGATTGTCTGCTCGCGGTCGGGGCCAATGGACACCAGCCAGACGGGCAGCTGGAGCAATTCGCCCACCGTATCAATATAGGCGCGCGTGGCCTTGGGCAAATCGGCCAGTTTCCGCAGGTGGGAAATGTCCTGCTTCCAGCCTGGCAGCGTGCGGTAGACCGGCTTGGCCCGCGCCAGCTGCTCGATGTGGCTGGGGAAATCGGTCGTCTGCTCCCCGTCGATCTCGTAGGCGGTGCAGATTTTCAGCTCGTCCAACTGGCTCAGCACGTCGAGCAGCATGACCGAGAGACAATCGACCCCGCTGACCCGGGCCCCGTAGCCGGCGGCGACGGCGTCGAACCACCCGCACCGGCGGGGGCGCCCCGTCACCGTCCCGTACTCGCGTCCCACATCGCGGATGTGCTGGCCGGTGGCGTCCAGCAACTCGGTGGGGAACGGTCCCCCGCCCACCCGCGTCGTGTACGCCTTCACCACGCCAATCATCCGCGAAATGTTCCGCTCGGGAACACCGCTGCCCGAGTGCAGGCCGCACCCGGAACTGCTCGACGAGGTGACAAACGGGTACGAGCCATGGTCGACATCGAGCAGGCTCCCCTGGGCGCCTTCGAACAGCAGCCGCTGGCCCTTGGCCAGCGACCGGTGCAGCCACGCCGTGGTGTCGACAATATGCGGCCGCAACCGCTCGGCGTACTCGAGGTAATCGCGGGTGATCTGCGCGGCATCGAGGGGGGCCGACTGCGGGTCGAGGGCCCGCAGGACCGGGGCCTTCTGGGCGGCGATCTCGGCGACCCGCTTGCGGAGGAGGTCGGGATACAGCAGGTCGCCCATGCGGATGGCGTGGGTGCGTCCCGCCTTGTCGCGGTAACAGGTGCCAATGCCCCGCATGGTGGTGCCGATGGCGTCCTGCTTGCGGGCGGCTTCGAACGCCGCCTCTTCCGCCATGTGCCAGGGGAAGATCACGTGGGCGCGGTCGCTGATCAGCAGGTTCTGCCCCAGGGGGACCGAACGGGCCCGCAGCTGATCGATCTCCTTGAGGAGCGCGGCGGGATTGATCACCACCCCCGTCGCGATGACCGAGGTGATCTCGGGCCGCAGCACGCCCACCGGCAGGAGCGACAGCTTGTAGGTCTGTCCGCCGAACACCACCGTGTGACCGGCGTTGTTCCCTCCCTGGTAACGCACCACAACGTCGTGCTGTTCGGTCAGCAGGTCGACAATCTTACCCTTGGCTTCGTCTCCCCACTGGAGCCCGATGACGGCGGTCGCAGCCATGTCTTCTCTGAAGTGTCACAAGTTGCTGTTGGCCAGCCCCAGCAGTCGCGGGCCGGAACTGCGGCATTCTAACCGCTTGCCCCAGCGAACGATACCAGCCCCGCCCCCCAAGGCCGGCCTACCCGCTTCGTCGTAAAAAACTGGCTGCAAATCCAGCATTGCTATCGGCGTGTCTGCGGTCCTGCAGACTTTCGAACAAAGCGGCTGCCCCGAGCGACCGGGGCCAATCGAGTTGTTCCCCACTGTCCTCAGGTGCGACGATCCCGTCCCCCCGTCATCAAAACGGAAAGCGGATTCCGCACTCGGGCAGTGTGGTCGTCTTCCCCCAGGTGCGACCGAGTCCACCACCGGGCCGGAAAAACTCTGGTTACACCAGGCGCAGTCAAAAAATGCCGGCCCCGACGTTTCCCTGGAATCAAGCCGGCCGGAACATGTGACGGTTGCGCAAGCGTTTTGCGACGGGAGTGCCCGCGAGCTTGAGGAACACGCAGCCCATTTTTGGAGTCCAGCCCCGGCAGGTGTTGCCGGGAGCCACCCCGGCACCGACTATTTGTCGAAAGTAAGCACCGGAATGATTGCGACGGCCAACATACTATGGTAGCGTTATGTCTACCGTCCGGATTCGGAAACATTTCCTGGAGTGAAATCGCGTGCCAGGCTTGGCACCCCAGGAGCGCACACGCTGGCACGTTGAGAGATCTGGACGACCTGATCCGGCAACTCCCCGAATTCGCCACCAGCCACAGAAAGGAACGCACCGTGCCCTACCTCAGCCAAGGGGATATTTTTGAACTGGCTTCGAAAGCAGATTTAACGATTGTTTTTGGAAACTTTGGTCCTAACCCGCTGTGCGAGAGTTGGGTCCGATTTAGAGACGCCAATCACCTGCCGGGTGACCTGGATGATCCATTCCTCTATTGCCGTAATGAACATCCGCGAATTGAATGGCAATCGTGCAGGTGGATCCAGTTTATTGAAACCGGGGTGAACAACGGCCTCACCACCGACGACCTTCAGACGCTCCTGGCGGATGCACTGCATTGGGCGCGGGAACAACAATACCTCTTCGTAGTCGCGACAAACGGTGCTCGAGATACCAATTACGAAATCGACGATCCCCGCGGCATCGATGATGAGCGCGCGAAATGGTTGATCAAATTCGCCACGATTTTGGAAGTCCGGGACGGTCTTGAGATTTATCTCCGCAGCCCGGACGATGTCTTCGTTCGCAACGAGTGATCATGCGCGACTTCTCGTCCGCCGGGCAGCGAGTCGCTGACGACCTCTCGCTCTTCGCGCCAAGTTCTCCCCGTCAGCAGAGGCCTTGCGGATATGGCCTTCGATTGACGGTCCTGTGGCGCAAAGTCGTTGACAGTCGCCAGGTGAGTGAGCCACGCTGACGGCCAGCACGGTCTTAAAGCCCGCTCCCCACTCGTCCAGGAAACGCCGCTCGAGGGTACGGGATTACGGACCTCGCCGACTGGATTCGAGTGGCGTCACGCTCCGACGGACGTCTCTCAGCATCCAGCAGTCCCAGGCCGCGCAATCAAACTGACGTCGCTCTCCCAGTGCGGAGGGCGTGCCTCGATTTCAGTCGAAGCGAGTCACTCTCGCTGCCTGGCGCAGAGCTGATCCCTTACGACCAACCGTCATTTGTTGACGGTTGCGCCACTCAAGGCAAATGTTTTCCCGCCGTGACCTGGACTCTCCTTCTCGGTGCGTTGGTCATCCGGCACCAAATTGGGGGGTTGAATTCACATGACATGCCGCTCCAGCCACTTGATCTTCATCTGCTCCCCGTCGGACACGCCCCTGGGCCTCTGGCGGGGTTCTGTTTTTCTCGTGCACCGAATTGCAGCAGCTCGACTGAGCGAGCGGGCAATAAGATTCTCACATTCCTGGACGGCTGGTCTCTTACCGTCAGCACGAGACCTCAGGGCCCGCCTCAGAACGGCAGCCGCATTCCGTCGTAGGCCAGTTCGACACCCGCCGGGAGCCGGGCGTTGGTGGCGTGGTACTCCAGCAGGTGTGACAGGTGCGTCAGCACCGTCCGCCGGGGACGGACCCGCTCAGCCACTTCCAGGGCCTGCCCAACACTGAAGTGCGTCGGGTGCGGCTTGTCGCGCAGGGCCCCAATCACCAGTGTGTCGAGCCCCTCCAGCAACGGCCAACTCTCTTCCGGAATCGCGCTCACGTCGGTGCAGAAGGCGACGTCGTGCAGCCGGAACCCATAGATCGGCAACCCCCCGTGCCACAGCCGAATGGGCCGCACCGACACCCCCAGCAACTCGAACGGCTCACCTGTCAGCGGGCGCAGATCAAACCGCGGCAGCCCCCCGCTCGAATTCGGTGGCGGGTCGCTGAACGCATACGCAAACGCCTGCCTGATCCGCTGCTCGACCCGCTCTTCGCAATACAGCGGGACCGGGTGGTTCAGGTAGTAGCCGAACATCCGCAGGTCATCGAGGCCGAAGGTGTGGTCGGCGTGTTCGTGCGTCAGCAGCGCCGCCTCGATCATCCCGATCTTTTCGCGCAGCAGCTGCAGGCGGAGTTCGGGTGAGGCATCGATCAGAAAATTCCCCCCCGGCCCCTGCACCAGCACCCCGGTCCGGGTGCGATGATTGCGGGGGTCGGTCGACTGGCAGACCGGGCACTGGCAGCCCAGCAGGGGAACCCCCGTACTGGTCCCGGTCCCCAGCAGGATGATCTGGCGATCGAAGGTGGAAGAGGGTGGCGACATGGCCCCACCTTAAACCATTCGGCCCCTCGGAAGAAAGGCTGCCCCCCACCCCCGCGTCCGGGAGAACCTGCCGGGCATTCCACCCGGTCCGCTGCTGCATCTCCACAAAAAACCCTGGGCCGCCTGCTCTCGCAGGCGGCCCAAGGGCAATCTTCCAGGTTCAGGGTCCGGAGGGCTCTTGCTTGCCCGCCCGGGAG
>CAIUHT010001074.1 GCA_903898975.1 uncultured Planctomycetaceae bacterium | reverse complement strand
GGCGTTGGGCGTGGGGGGCCAGTGGGGGGCCGACTGGTACGGTGTGTTCGGCCGGCGGCCGCGACCGCCGCTGGTCGAGACCACGCGGGCGGTGTTGGGTGAACTGACCCGCCAGGTTGAGCCCCCTGCCGACTGGCCGGTGCATCGGGTGGTGTTGGGAACGCGGCTCGCGAACACGGCGGTGTGGGGCGACCCGCAGCGGGCCCGTCGCGGGGAGTCGGTGTATGTGCGGGTGCAGTACAGCGTGCCTCATCGTCCCCTGCGGCTGGAAGGGTTGCTGCTGAGTGACGAGGGGCAGGAGTTGGCCCGGTTCGAGCACGCGGTGCGGGACGAGGTGAGTTACTCGCTTGATGGATTCGCCCTCGACGATGAACTCCCCCCCGGTGGCGGACGAGTGTTGCTGCTGATCGACGGCGAGGAATTGACCAGCCGACCCATCCGCTGGGACCCGTAACTTCCCCAAGCCCCGCATCGGCCTCTTGTGGTCGGCGACCAACACCACCAGGCTCGCTCACCGCGCAACGAATTCCCCGAACGCCGAACCCCTAACCACAAAAAACAAACCAACCCGGCCACCTCGCACAGAGGGGGCCGGGTCGGGAGACTCAGAGAGCGGAAGTTTCGCCCAGCCAGCACCAGCCTCGTCCGCACACCGCAGTGGTCGGCCCGGGGCGCGGCGACTGGAGGAGATTCGCTACAGCGACTTCATCTTGCGGCAGATCGCTTCGGCCATCTGGCGGGTGCCGACGGCGGTCGGGTCGGTGCGATTGGCCTTCATGTCGTAGGTGACGTCTTTCCCCTCGGCGATGACCGCGGCGACGGCTCGTTCGAGCTTGTCGGCCGCGGCGGTTTCGCCCAGGTGCTCGAGCATCAGCTTGCCCGAGAGGATGAGGGCGGTCGGGTTGACCTTGTTCTGGCCCTTGTACTTCGGGGCGCTGCCGTGGGTGGCTTCGAAGATCGCCCCTTCGCTGCCGATATTGGCCCCGGGGGCGACCCCCAGCCCGCCGACCAGCCCGGCGCACAGGTCGCTCAGGATGTCACCGTACAGGTTGGGGAGAACAATCACGTCGTACAGCTCGGGCTTCTGCACCAGCTGCATGCACATGTTGTCGATGAGCCGCTCGGTGTATTCGAGCCCCCCGTTCGTGTTCTTCACCTTTCCGGCGAGGTGCGGGTCGGCGACCACTCCTTCGGCCAGCGACTTGTCTTCGAAGCGGGCCCCGTAGGCGGTCGCCACCGCCCGCGACTCTTTGTACCAGAGCCCGTCGGTGAACTTCATGATGTTGGCCTTGCTGACCGAGCAGACCGACTTCCGCTGGTGCTGCGCGGCGTAGCTGAAGGCGTAGTCGACAATCCGCCGGGTCCCCTCGAACGACATCGGCTTGATGCTGACGCCCGTGGTGTCGAGACCGGTCGAGATCTTCTTGCCCGTGGCAATGCTGTTGATGTACTGGATCAGCTCGGCGGTCTTCGGTTGACCTGCTTCGAATTCGACCCCGGCGTACAGGTCTTCCGTGTTCTCGCGAACGACCACCAGGTTGACGTTGGTGTAGTGGCCGCGGACCCCGGCGTAGCTCTTGCAGGGACGCACGCAGGCGTAGAGGTCGAGCGCCTGTCGCAAAAAGACGTTGACGCTGCGGAAGCCTTTTCCGATCGGCGTGGTGATGGGGGCCTTCAGGGCGACCTTGTTCTTCTTGATCGAAGTGAGCACGCGCTCGGGAACCTTCCCTTCCCGCTCAATCACCTCAATCCCGCATTCCTGGACGTCCCAGTCGATCTTCACCCCCGTGGCGTCCAGACACAGGCGGGTCGCCTCGGCAATTTCGGGTCCAACACCGTCACCGGGGATCAAGGTTACGTGGTACATGGGGCAAGATCTCGAAGTGGCGGCCAGATGCGAATGCGAGGCCCCCAGGGTCGCCCGGCTGGGGGGGAGCGCGATGCGAAAACCTATCAGAATCGGGCCCCGGGTTGCAAGAAGCGGGGCGGGCTGACGGCCCGGCCCGGGCAATTCGCTCTCTTCCAGCGCCTCTCTCCCGCGATTGCCGCGCATTTGCGGGAATCGGCACTGGTCCACCTCGGGCAGGCCCCGGGGGATTGGTCAGTGGCGGGCGACCAAAAACAGCCGCTCGAACGGCAGGATGACCCGTCCGTCGGTTCGAGGGGGATGATGGGGGGCCAGGCGGTCGGCATACGCCGCACAGAAGCGTTGCCTGTCGGAATCGGTCGGAAGCGACTGGAGCCACGGACGGAGCCCTGTCCCGCGATACCACTCCACGATCGCCTGCACCGACGGGAGGACGTGCTGATACACGACAACCCACAGGTCGAGCCGAGGGACCAGCGGGGCCAGCAGGTCGTAATAGGCGGCTGGCGAGAGGGCGCTCCAGGTGGGCGGGGGCCCATGGGAAAAACAGGACCGCCAGGCCGGTTCCGCCGCCAACTCGGCCGGGAGCGTGTGGGCAGGAGTGTGCGGGTTGCAGGGGAGCTGGATCGCAAGGGCCCCCCCCTTCGCCACGCCGCGCCACAGGCGGGGCAACAGCCGGTCGTGATGGGGCACCCACTGCACCGCGGCGTTCGAGAAGATGAGGTCGAAGCTGGCTGGGGAGGGGGTCCAGTTGCCCAGGTCGGCCTGTTGCCAGTCGCAGCCGGGGAGGTCGTGGCGGGCCGACGCCAGCATCTCGGCTGACAGGTCGACCCCCTGCACCTGGGCGGCGGGCCAGCGTTCGGCGAGCACGCGGGTGCTGTTTCCGGGGCCGCAGCCCAGGTCAACAATCCGCCGGGGGGCCAGCCAGTCGAGGGCGGCGACCAGGTCGCGACAGGGGCGTGTCCGCTCTTCCACGAATCGCAGGTATTGGGCGGGATCCCACTGCAGCGGAGGCGAAGGCATGTGTGCGTTGGCAAGACCGCCGAGCGGTTCGCCCGAGACTTGTGGGCCGCCGCTGGCAAAGTGGGAAACAGGCCGGCCGGGTTCGCAGATCGCAAGCCGCGCGGCGTAGTCCAGGCTGAAGACGTGGGGTACAGGCGGTAGAGTAACGGGTGGTGACGCGGCTGTCAGGCCGTGGACCGAGGGACGCCGGCCAGCACGCCGGTGTTCCTCCCGTGCCCGTGCCCATGCCCCGGTCCAGAAGCCGCCCGCAGGTTCGCCCCCATGTTCCTCTGCCTGTTCGCCACGCTCGACACCAAGGGGGTCGAGGCGGGATATGTTCGCGATCGCCTGCGGGCCCTCGAGGTGCCGGTCCGGCTGATCGACACCGGCTCTGGGGGAACGCCCGCACTGGCCCCCGACGTGACCCGCGAAGAGGTGTTCGCCGCGGCGGGAACCACGCTGGCCGCCGTGCAGGCGGAGGGGGATCGCGGAGCCGCGGTGGGATGGGCGGCCCGGGGGGCGGCGGCCCTCGCCAGCCAGTGGCTGGCCAAGGGGGAACTGGCGGGCGTGCTGGGGTTGGGGGGCTCGGCGGGGACGACCATTGGAACCGCGGCGATGCGGGCCCTGCCGCTGGGTGTCCCCAAGTTGATGGTCAGCACGCTGGCCTCGGGGCAGGTGCGGCCGTATGTCGGCGACAAGGATGTGCTGATGCTGAACGCCGTCGCCGACATCGCGGGATTGAACCGCATCAGTCGCACGGTGCTGAACCAGGCGGCCGAGGCGATGGCCGGGTTGCTCAGGTTTCGTGGGGAGCGTCCGGCAGTGCCCCCGGGGCCGAACCAACCCCTTGTGGCGGCGACCATGTTTGGCGTCACCACCCCGTGTCTGCAGGTGGCCCGCGGGGTGCTTGAACAGGCGGGGTGCGAGGTGCTGGTGTTCCATGCGACCGGCGCAGGGGGACAGGCGATGGAGTCGCTGCTGGCTGAAGGCCTGGTCGATGGCGTGCTCGACCTCACCACCACCGAACTGGCGGACGAACTGGTGGGGGGCGTGCTCTCGGCGGGCCCCGATCGACTGCTTGCGGCGGGGCGGGCCGGGTTGCCCCAGGTGATCTCGGTCGGGGCGCTCGACATGGTGAATTTCGGTCCGGAAAGCACGGTCCCGGCCGAGTTCGCGCAGCGGCAGTTCCACCGGCACAACGCGAATGTGACGCTGATGCGGACGACTCCGGAAGAAAACCGCGCCCTGGGGCGCGAACTGGGGCAGAAGGCCGCCGCGGCGCGGGGACCGGTGCTCATCCTGCTGCCCGCGCGGGGGGTCTCGGCCCTCGATGCCGAGGGACAGGCATTCGATTCCCCACGGGCCCGACGGGAACTGTTCGCGGGGATCCGGGAGACGTGCGGGGCGGTCGCCGTGGAGGAATGCGACTGCCACATCAACGACCCGGCGTTCGCGCGGCGGGCGGCCGAGTGGTTGCTCGAGCAGTTGGGGCGGCCACGGCAGGGGCGGCGGGTGGGCGAATCGCCCACAGCTGTGAGTTGACGAGCATCGCTCTGTGCTCGGGGTTGGGTGGCCAGCCTGCGGCCGCAGCCAGTGCCCGGCAGCCAGTGCCCGGCAGCCAGTGCCCGGCAGCCAGTGCCCGTCAGCCAGTGCCCGGCAGCCAGTGCCCGTCAGCCAGTGCCCGTCAGCCAGGGCCCGTCAGCCAGGGCGGCACACTGGGCGGAGGTGCGGTGGCAGTTGGCGACGGCCCCTGCGAGGGGGTGGGGTTTGTAAATGTTGCAGGCGAGAGAAAAAACGGGAATGGCGAGGCTTGGCCGGTGCGGCCCGGGCGTGGTACACCCCTGTTCCCCGCGGCCAACCTGGTGCAGCATTCGCCTCGCACTGGAGCGGCCCACAGTCTCCTGTCGAGTTCTCCCTCCCCTCGTTTCGGCCTGACCCGTCTCCCCACTTGCGGGAGACGGGCGGCCTGCAACCGCCATGCCCCGCCATCCCCTCTCGCTCCCAGGCGGATTTGCCCTCGCGTGTGCCGTCGGGTGTGCGTCTGCCGCCCGGCAACCCACGCCCCACTATACGCACCATCCTCGTCCCGACGGGCGCTACAGCTACGTGGATGTGAAGCGCTACGCGCCCCAGCAGGTGGCCGAGTTGCCCCCCGGGTCCCGCTGCACGGTCGAGACCGTGGGGGGCCAGAAGAGCGT